>NZ_JAFGYS010000012.1:0-252741 GCF_017491705.1 Pseudomonas sp. 86_A
TTCTTGACGACCATAGAGCGTTGGAACCACCTGATCCCATCCCGAACTCAGAAGTGAAACGATGCATCGCCGATGGTAGTGTGGGGTTTCCCCATGTGAGAGTAGGTCATCGTCAAGATTAAATTCCAGAACCCCTGTCTGCTAACGCAGACAGGGGTTTTGTCGTTTCAGGGCCAGCTAAAAAATCCAGGTTCACGACACTGCTGATCGCGATCAGCACTGATAGCTGACCGTGGCGGCGACGCTGCGCTCTTCGCCCATCTAGAAGACCTTCAGACTCGTTCAGCAGGCGATATAGGGCTCATCGGTCAGGTATTCGCGTGCAGGTGCACGTCGGCGCCCCTCAAGCCGCCTTGCCCCGAATAACGCCTTTGAAAACCTCATGGCGAACGCTCTGGCACGCCGTTCGGCGGGAATCTGCCAGAAAGAACATCCATTTCCTACACAGCCCTAAGATTTCTCCGAATCGTGCCGACAGACTGGTGAGACATGCGTGCACCAAAGTAGAGCGGCCATTAGAACGCTGCCTGCCAGCTATTGGATATTTGGAGCTACATGGAATGTTGCATCCCGGAACGCATCCCCACTTTTGCATAAGAAGTCCCATGAAATGAATCTCAAGTTCAGCCATAAAATCCTGTTGGCCGCCTCGGGCGTCGTGGTCCTGGCTTTCGCTTTGTTCACCCTCTACAACGACTATCTGCAGCGAAACACCATTCGCCAGAACCTCCAGTCCTCCGTGCAGCAGGCCGGCGATCTGACCGCCAGCAGCGTGCAGAACTGGATGAGCGGGCGAATTCTGGTGCTGGAAAACCTCGCGCAAAACGTTGCTCATCAGGGCAAGAACGCCGACTTCCCGGGGCTGGTCGATCAACCGGCCTTTACCTCGAACTTCCAGTTCACCTACGTCGGCCAGGCCAACGGTGTGTTCACCCAGCGCCCGGATGCGAAGATGCCGGACGGCTACGACCCGCGTCAGCGCCCTTGGTACAAGCAAGCCGTTGCCGCCGACAAGACCATGCTGACCCCGCCTTACATGGCCGCCGTTGGTGGTCTGGTGGTGACCATCGCCATGCCGGTAAAAAAGGACGGCGAACTGCTCGGTGTGGTCGGTGGTGACCTGAGCCTGGAAACTCTGGTGAAGATCATCAACTCGGTGGACTTCGGTGGCTTGGGCCATGCGTTCCTGGTCAGCGGTGACGGTCAGGTGATCGTCAGCCCGGACAAGGATCAGGTGATGAAGAACCTGAAGGACATCTACCCGAATTCCAGCGTGCGCATCGAGAAGGGCAACCAGAACGTGGTGCTCAACGGTCAGGAACGCATCCTGTCGTTCACCCCGGTTACCGGTCTGCCGAATGCCGAGTGGTACATCGGTCTGTCGATTGATCGCGACAAGGCCTACGCCGCCCTCAGCCAATTCCGTACCTCGGCGCTGATCGCCATGTTCGTTGCGGTCGCCGCCATCGCACTGCTGCTGAGCCTGCTGATCAATGTCCTGATGCGTCCGCTGACCACCATGGGCCGTGCGATGCAGGACATCGCCCAGGGCGAAGGCGACCTGACCCGTCGTCTGGTCGTGGAAGGCAAGGATGAGTTCGCGGAACTGGGCAGTTCGTTCAACCAGTTCGTCGAACGTATTCACGCGTCGATTTCCGAGGTGTCGTCGGCCACCCGTCACGTGCACGATCTGTCGCAACGGGTAATGGCGTCGTCCAACGCCTCGATCGTCGGTTCCGACGAACAAAGCGCACGCACCAATAGCGTCGCTGCCGCGATCAACCAGTTGGGCGCCGCCACTCAGGAGATCGCCCGCAACGCCGCCGATGCTTCGCAACACGCCAGCGGCGCGAGCGAGCAGGCCGATGACGGCCGTCAGGTGGTGGAGCAGACCATCCAGGCCATGACCGAGCTGTCGCAGAAGATCAGCCTGTCGTGCACCCAGATCGAAACCCTGAACGCCAGCACCGACAACATCGGCCACATCCTCGATGTGATCAAAGGCATCTCGCAGCAGACCAACCTGTTGGCGCTCAACGCGGCCATTGAAGCGGCGCGTGCCGGTGAAGCCGGACGGGGCTTTGCGGTGGTGGCGGACGAAGTGCGCAACCTCGCCCATCGCACCCAGGAATCGGCGGAAGAGATCCACAAGATGATCACTTCGCTGCAGGTCGGTTCGCGTGAAGCGGTGAGCACGATGAACGCCAGTCAGGCCTCCAGCGAACAATCGGTCGAAGTGGCGAACCAGGCCGGTCTGCGACTGGTCAGCGTGACCCAGCGCATCGGCGAGATCGACGGTATGAACCAGTCGGTGGCTGCCGCGACCGAAGAGCAGACCGCTGTGGTGGAAACCCTCAACGTCGACGTCAACCAGATCAACCTGTTGAACCAGCAGAGTGTCGCCAACCTCAACGAGACGTTGAAGGATTGTGATGCGTTGTCGCAGCAGGCCAACCGGTTGAAGCAGTTGGTGGACAGCTTCAAGATCTGATTTCCGGTCAGTATGACCGCGTAATCGTTCATCGCGAGCAGGCTCACTCCTACAAATTGATCGAGTTTCGTCTGAAGGAACCCGATCAACTGTAGGAGTGAGCCTGCTCGCGATAGCGGTATAAAATTCACCGCCAAGCTCAAGCCTTAAACAAACAGCTTCAGCACATTCCCCATCGCATCATCGGCAAACCCCTGCACGAAGTCCTTGAACCCCGGCAGCGCCTCCTCGCCGCCCGAAGCCGGTTCGGCAATGATCGTCCAGGTCGCCCGCGACTTTTCCGTCCCCAACGATTCCACATTCATCGCCGCCCACAGATTGGCCACCCCCAGGGTGTTGTAGATCGTGGTCCAGGTCATGCTTCGCGCCTGCTCATCGCGGGAGTTGAGTTGCTCGACCACCACGTTGCCGTCCTTGAAAAATTTCTTGCGCAGCGAAGACACGCCTTCGCCGGTCATTTCGATGCGCGACAGCGCCGGGATGAAACGCTCGAAACCGCCGAAGTTGCCGACCACCGCCCAGACCTGCGCCGCGTCTGCCGGCACTTCCACCGAAGACACAACATGGCAGCCGTGAGGGTTTTTGATCAGGGTGTCGGGTTGCAGAGTGCTCATGGTGTTGCTCCTTGTGGTTGAACTAGATGAAGTTGATCTGTTTCAGGTAATCGCAGCCGCGACGCAGCAGCGCCGGGGATTTTTCCGGGTACTGCGCGCCCATCTGTTGCACGCCGGCCTCGGCGTTGGCGTGCCCGATCAGGGAGATGTCGCCGATGTCTTCCTCGAAGCCGTTGAGGTAGAAACCGAGCACGCCGAACAGCGCGTTGTCGGCGTCCACCCGGCCCAGTTGCTGTTGCCAGTCGGCCACGCTGACCAGCGAGAACTCGCTGCCGGTCTCGCGGAACGAGGCGACATAGGCATCCCAACTCAGTGGCTCGGGGTTGTGCAGGTTGAACACCGCACGCTCGGTCGAATAACGGCTGGCGTGGAAGGCGATGAAGCGGGCGAGAAAGTCCACTGGCATCAAGTCGAAATTCAGTGCGAAGGCCGGTACCTGACCGAGCTGGATCGAGCCCTTGAGCATCAGCATCAAACGGTTTTTGTGCGGCTGGCAGACGCCGCTCAGGCTGTTGAAACTGATATTCCCGGGGCGATACAGGTTGACCCACACCCCGCGCTCGCGGGCCCGCTCGAGGATGCGTTCGCCGACCCATTTCGACAGGTTGTAGCCGTTGCGGATGTAGATCGGCGGGGTCGGTGCGGCGGGCAACTCGAGCACGCGGCCTGCGCCATCGACGGTGCTGGATGCCGACAGCGTCGAGACGAAGTTGAAGACCTTCTTGCTGCGCCCTTCGCACAGGCGCAACAGCTCGAAGATCGGCTCGACGTTATCGGCGGCCAGCGACTCGTAATCGAGTACGTGATTGACGTTGGCGGCGTTGTGCACCAGTGCGCCGAACTCGCGATCGAGACGCTGATAATCGTCGTCGGCCAAGCCCAGTTGCGGGCGGGTGATGTCTGCCGAATAAATCCGCACCCGGCTCAGGTCAAGGTGCTCCAGACGGTTCTCGCGCAATGCCTGGGCAAAGCGCTGCGCCGCCGTCTGTCCGCCCCCGTCACGTACCAGGCACGCCACTTCGCTAGCCCCCCAACCGAGCAGCGCTTCAACGATGTGCACGCCGACAAAGCTGTTGGCGCCAGTGACGATCACCTTGTGCACATCGCCGAGACGACTGATCGGCAGCGGCTCGATGTCCAGTGGGCGCTCGGCATCGGCCATGGCCTGGGCGCTGAGCACCGCGCTGTCATCGGTACCGCGCACCAGCGTCGCGAGCTTGATGATGGTCGGCAGTTCGATGAAGCGGTTGATCGAGATGCTGCGCCCGAACTCCTCGCGCAAACGCAGCAACATGCGCGACAGCAGAATCGAGTGCCCACCGAGGTTGAAGAAGCTTTCGTCGGTGGAAATATCGCTGCTCGGCAGTTCCAGCAATTCCGCCCAGATCTCCAGCAACAGCGCTTCGTCGGCGTTCGTCGGCAAGCATTTAGGGCCGCTGTCCAGCACGCTCACCGGCAGCTCCAGCAAGGCCTTGCGATCGACCTTGCCATTGCTGGCGAACGGCATGTGCGCCAACTCAGTCCACGCCACCGGTTGCATGTAGTCCGGCAGGAACTGCTGGGCATGGGCCTTCAACGCATCGCGAGCGGCGTCCGATTGTGGTTGGGCGAGGAACGCCAGAATCCGCCGCTGACTGTCGATCACCACCGCCACCTGACGGTACAGCTGGCTTTCGCGCAGGCAGCGCTCGATCTCTTCCGGCTCGACCCGGAAACCACGAATCTTCACCTGATTGTCGCGCCGCCCGCACAGCTCGATACCGTGTTCGCCCCACTTGGCCATATCGCCGCTGCGATAGGCCCGCAAGGTTTCGCCGTGCGGCAGTTGCAGGGTCAGATAGCGCTCGGCGGTCTGCTGCGGATTGTTCAAATAGCCGAGGCAAACGCCGGGGCCGACGATGAACAGTTCGCCGACGGTGTGCTCCGGCACCGGTTGCAGGTCGTCGTCGAGAATCAGCACCTGACTGTTGGCAATCGGCGCGCCTAGGGTGCGGTTGCTGTCACCCTGCTTGAGTGGCCGGGCGGTGATCAGCACCGTGGCTTCGGTAGGACCGTAGAGGTTGTGCAGCGCGCCCTGCCGGGTCAGTTGCTCGATGACGAAGGGCTCGCAGACATCGCCGCCGGTCATCACTTCCACACCTTGCAATTGCTCCAGCTGCAGGATGCTCAGCAGCGCCGGCGGCAGGAATGCGTGGGTCAGTTGCCGGCGACGGATCAACGCCACCAGCTGCAGCGGGTCGCGGCGTTGAGTGTCATCGGGCACCACCAGTTCGGCGCCTTCGAGCAGCGTCGGAAAGATATCGATCAGCGAAGAATCGAAACTCAGCGAAGAGAACTGCAACACCCGACTCTCGGCGCGCAACTGCACGTAATCGGCGTACCACGCCGTGAAGTGCGCAAGGTTCGCCTGGCTCAGCAGCACCCCCTTCGGATGGCCGGTGGTGCCCGAGGTGTACAGCGCCATGCACGGGGCGTCGAGCTCGGGACGCTGGCGCATCAGCGGTTGGCTGAGATTGGCGTCGGCGACGTCGATACGACTGACATCCAGCCCGGGCATCGATTCACTCAGCGGGTGCTCGCCGTCGTGCAGCAACAACACCGCGCCGGCGTTTTGCAGGATGTATTGCTGGCGCTGTAACGGATGGCTCGGCTCCAGCGGCAGATACACCGCGCCACTGCCGAGCACCGCCAGAATCGAGGCGAACAGCG
Organism: Pseudomonas sp. 86_A; assembly: GCF_017491705.1. NCBI lineage: Bacteria > Pseudomonadati > Pseudomonadota > Gammaproteobacteria > Pseudomonadales > Pseudomonadaceae > Pseudomonas > Pseudomonas sp. 86_A. Next base: position 5,815 of record NZ_JAFGYS010000012.1, read on the forward strand.
CAGGGCTTTTCGGCTGGCAAATGCCGACGATCCACGGCTGCGGATGTTGCTCGAGCAATGGTTGCAGACGCTGCTGGATCGCACGGCTGTGTGCGTGCAACTGGCGATAGCTGATCGACTGCTCGGCCAGGTGCAGCGCCGGTCGCTCGGCGTGTTCGATCAGGCTGCGTTGCAGGCGTTCGATCAGCGGGATCTTCGCCTGCTTCAGCAGCACGGGATTGGCCGTGTCGTTGAGGCGATGGACGTAGGCCAGGCGGTCGAGAAACAGCAGGTCCTCCACCTGTTCGAAGTCCGGTGCCGTGGCGGGCATTGCCTGCTGGAAATACTCGGCATCGCGGGAGAAACGGCTGACCAGCAACGCGACTTCGTCGACCACATGCGTCAGCACTCGCTGGCGCAGTGCCTGACCGTTGCCGGACGGCTCATCGCCAATCGGCACGCGGCTGATCAGTGACGAGCCGAGGAAACACAGCAGGTCGAGCGTCGGCAAACCGGTAATGCTCGGCGCACCGAGACCCAGGCGCAGATGCAGGTGCGGGATTGCGCAGAAATCGCCGGCGCCGATAAAGCCATCGTCGATGATCAGATCCACCGCCGACTGCGCCGCGCCGCTGCGCAGCAATGAGTGACCGTGTTGTTCGAGTTCCTGCGCCAGGTCGGTCATGGCCTGGCTGGCGCCAATCAGCAAAATGTCGAGACGTCTCATGTCGGCCTCCTCATCAAACCAGATAATCACGCAAGGCGTGCTGCACGCAGGGCGTGTCGAGCAGCGAGCTGTTGTGGAAAAAACGTACGATGTTGCCCACCAGCGGATGGTGGCGATTGATCGGGAACGCCAGCCCGGCCATCTCGTCCTTGAGCGAACGGCGCACCGCATCGCTGACCGGCAAGACGTCGATCAGGCGCAGATCGAAGGACTTCTGGATGTCGTTGGTCAGGTAATGGCCGATGAACACCGGCAGGATCTGCGCGATGGTTTCCCGGTCGGCGTCACTGGCGGTGTGCCAATAGATGCGCACCATCCGCGCCCAGAAGCTGGAGTGCCGGCCTTCGTCGAGCAGATGATCGGCCATCAGCCCTTTGATCGACGGCTTGACCGTGTCATCCCGGGCGAATGCCGCGACGTCGCCGGTCACGGTGTTCTCGGCGATCGCCACGCAGATCAGTTCCACTGCGCTGCGCAGGTGCTCTGGCGCCAGGCTGACAGCGGCAGGAATCGCCCGGCTGAGTTCGATTTCAGCGGGCAGTTCGATGGGCTCGATGCCGGTCATGGCCACGGTCTGCTGCATGAAATCCATTGCCACCAGCGCGTGGTAATCCTCGTCCACCACCACGGTCATGGCGTCATAGCGACAGGCGAATGGGAAGGCCACGGCGAAGCGATTCTTGGCGATGCTGCGCGCGGTCTTGTCGACGATCTCGGTTTCGAAAATCACCACATCGTTGATGAACTTGTACAGCGTCTGCACCAGGGCAAAATCCCGTTGTTGCGGGCACTCGCGCAGGAAGGTTTCGCTGAGCACCAGAGGCTGGCGGCTCAGCGGGTAGATCAGGCGTTCATCGTCTTCCAGCACGCGCCGTGGCCGGGTGCGGATGGTGGCGCGGTTTTCCCAGGCGTCAGCGAAGGATTGGTAATCGGCGGCGTTCATTGGGCCACCTCCGCCAAGGGTTCACGCATGCTCAGACGCAGGCCGTCCCACAGGGCGATGCGGCTTTCCACCGCCGCGATGGCGCTGGCGTAGACCTCGGCTTCACGCTGCGGATCGCCATCGACCAGACGCTCCAGCAATTGCTCCGCCGCCGGGCCGTGATCTTCGGAATCGACCTCGATGTGGCGCTCCAGGTAGTAGCGAAAGGTCGGCGCCTGCTCGATGCCGATTCCCCAGTCATCGAGGATGCGCTGAAACATTGTTGGAATAACGCTTTCCCGGCCATGCAAAAATGCCGCGGCGACGCTATGACCTGGCGCCTGCAGCGCCGTGCGCAAGGTGTCGCGAACAAACTGCGCGGCCGCCGGATCGACCTCCACGCTTTGCAGCGCAACGTCATAACTCACGCCCTCCTGTTGCAGCGCAACAAAGCGTTCTACCGCGGTTGTGCTTGCCCCGATCTCACGCATGGCGTCGAGGTACAGCTCGAAATGGCTGTAATGACCCTCGATCAAGCGATCGTCCGATTCTTCGCCGAGCACGATTTCATTGATCAGGCGCGCGGCATGCGGATCGCGCGGCGGCAACCATGGCAGACGGGTGCAGGTCAGCTCCTGTTGCAGACGCTTGGTCAGCGACATGAAGTCCCACACGGCAAACACGTGGGTCTCCATGAAGCGACGCAATACCGGCAACGAAGTGATCTCGGAAAAGATCGGGTGAATACTCAGTTCGGCTTTCTTCTGGGCGAGTTGGTTCTTAGTCGACATCATGATGTCCTTTATCATTGATATAAAATGGAACGGCTCTTTTAACTGCGCAATCAATGGGGCGATAAAATGGCGGGCTTTATCTGGGCGTGCGTTGACCTCTTTGTATAACCTGAAAGTTAACTTCGAAGAACGTTACTGCAATGCTCGAAAATGGCGATCTGCGCGGTGTGTAGCGTTAGGGCGCTTGCCATGGCTGGGGTTTAATCCCCGGCGGAGAAAAAGTTATACGTCGAAAAATTAATTAACAAGGGTTAATTTGATTATTTTTAGTTTGGTCTTTTTCAAGCATGAGTTGCTCTGATAAAACTCTTTGGGTAAGTTTTATTTGGGCGTAGTTACTCCTTTCGATCAACAAAGATCAAAATCGAATAAACAGAGTGAATGCCTCACTCGAAGCAACTTTTAACGAATGAAATTAAATGTTTTGAGGGGGACGAAAGTTGGCCGGGAACGGCGCCGAGACTTCCTTTTTCCCGTGACAAGGCTCCTTCCGTAGGTTCCTGTTGCGGGGATTGCACCGACCGTGCGGTGCATCGCCCGTTCTATATGGGGTTGGCCGTCCAAGAGTGCGGGTAAATCGTCGCCACGGCTATGGCCGATTGATCATCGACAGCAAGCAGGCTTCGGGCTGACGGGCGCAGGGAGATTAGAGCGGGGAGGTCGATCTGCCACCTTGATCAGGGGCAGACCGACGGGGGATTTGTAAGCAGGTTATTCGACGCGCAGAGGCTCAGTGCGACGATTTGCGCGCTTGCGCTGCCGGGGTGGCGAGGTAACGGGTGATAACCTCGACGCCACGGTTGAGGTGCTGCTCGAGCAATTCGACCGAGTGTTCGACATCACCTTCGCGGGCGGCTTGCAGCATGGCCCGGTGGTCGTCCTGGGACAGCTTGCCCAGCCCCATGGCCTCGAGGTTGAAACGCAGGAAGCGTTCTTCTTCGTTGAGTCCGTCTTCCACCAGACGCAGCAGGCGCTTGTTCGGCGCCTTGCTGTACAGCGCCATATGGAACAAGCGATTGAGCCGGCCAATTTCGGCGTAGTTGTGTTCAGTCTCGAGTTCGGCAATGTAACCGGCGGCGAGCTCGTGTTCGGCGCTGGTCAGCAACGGGATCGACTGGCGCAGCGCCTCGGATTCGAGCAGGGTTCGCAACTCGTAGGTTTCCGTTGCATCACCCTGAATCAGAGGTGCCACGACGGCCCCTTTGTGAGTGGTGACGTTCAGCAGTTGCTGAGCTTCGAGCTGGCGCAAGGCCTCGCGCACCGGCATGCGGCTGACCCCGAACAGGTCGGCGAGGTCCTGCTGGCGCAGGGCGGTGCCGCACGGCAAGCGGCCGTCAAGGATCGCCGAGCGCAGCGTCTCTTCGATGATCGGGCGGGCGAGGTGTGCGGGAATCGGCCCATCGACTTTGATGCTGTGCAGTGGTTTGGGCTTCTGTGTCACGACTACTCACCCTGAATGACAACGGAATTTGGATCCAACGACACTAGTGATTGCTCTACAGGTTGTCAAACCGTGTAGAGGATTGCCGTGCTGTGTGAAGTTTAGCGCGATGAAGATGATCTCATGGTGCCATTGTTTTTTGCCGGGCTAAGCTTCACCATCAAACGCTTTCCTTCCTGCCCTCTGGAAACCTGCTGTGGCGGTACGTTTCGCGATCCCCCGGACTCTGCGCTGGCTAGGCTGCGCACTGCTGCTGGCCGGCGTCATGCTGGGCGGTCTGCATGCCGATTGGGATTTTTCCGCAATCAGCCGCAAAGCCACCGCGCTGTACGGGCCGCTGGGCGCCGGGCAGCAGCGGATCGATGCCTGGCAAAATCTGCTGGCTACGCAGAAACAGGTCAGCGAGATGGAAAAGCTCAAGGTGGTGAACCTGTTTTTCAACAAACAGGTGCGGTATGTAGAAGATATCGATCTGTGGGGTCAGGTCGATTATTGGGAGACGCCCATCGAGGCGCTGTGGAAAGGTGCCGGCGATTGTGAAGACTATGCGATCGCCAAGTATTTCAGCCTGCGTCATCTGGGGGTCTCCAGTGACAAGCTGCGCATCACTTACGTCAAGGCACTGCGCCAGAACCGCGCGCACATGGTGCTGACGTACTACGCCACCCCCGATGCCATGCCGCTGGTGCTCGACAGCCTGATCGACCCGATCCAGCCGGCGTCCCAGCGAACCGACCTGTTGCCGGTCTACTCTTTCAATGCCGAAGGTCTGTACCTGCCGGGGGCCAAGGGCAACAAGAAGGTCGGTGATACCAAACGCCTGTCGCGCTGGCAGGATGTGCTGAAGAAAATGCAGGCCGAAGGTTTTCCGGTCGAAACGACTAACTAGGAGCACGCGCTCAGATGTCTTTGTTCAAACAGCTGTTGATCGCTATCTGTCTGTTCCTGGTGGTTGCCTTCACCGGCAGCTTCATGGTCAGTCTGGAGAGCTCGCGCACCCAGTACGTCAACCAGCTGCGTTCCCACGCCCAGGACGCCGCCACGGCGCTGGCGTTGTCGCTGACGCCGAATATCGATGACCCGGCGATGGTCGAGCTGCTGGTCAGCTCGATTTTCGACAGCGGTTATTACGCGAGCATCCGTGTGGTCGATCTGAAAACCGACAAGACCATCGTCGAGCGCAGCGGAATTCCGGCGGTGAGCAATGTGCCCGACTGGTTCGTCAAACTGATCGGCCTCGAGCCGGCCGGTGGCGACGCACTGGTCAGCCGTGGCTGGGAGCAGGCCGCCCGGGTCGAGGTGGTCAGCCACCCGATGTTTGCCGTGGCCAAGTTGTGGCAGAGCGCGTTGGGCAGCCTCGGCTGGCTGCTGATCTGCGGTGCAGTCAGTGCGGTGCTCGGTGCGTTGCTGCTGCGCCGGCAATTGCGCCCGCTGGATTACATGGTCAAGCAGTCCCACGCCATCGCCCGCCGTGAATTCCTCAGCCTGCCGGAGCTGCCGCGCACCCCTGAACTGCGGCGCGTGGTGCAGGCGATGAACCAGATGGTCGAGAAGCTCAAGGCGCTGTTCCAGGAGCAGGCCGAGCGCAGTGAAAAGCTGCGCGCCGAGTCCTATCAGGACAACCTCACCGGGCTGGCCAACCGACGCTATTTCGAGATGCAGCTGCACAACCGGGTGAGCAACCCGGAGCAGGCCAGCTCCGGTTACCTGCTGCTGTTGCGGGTCAAGGATCTGGCCGGTCTCAACCAGCGCCTCGGCGGGCAGCGCACCGATGAGCTGTTGAAAGCGGTGGGCGAACAGTTGTCCCGCGAGTGCGCCAAATACCCGGAAACCCAGAACCTCGTGACCCGTATTCGCGGCGGTGAGTTCGCCGTGCTGGCGCCGGGGCTGGTGCGCGAAGAAGCACTGCAACTGGCGCAGAACCTCGACAGCGCGCTGAGCAGCCTGCACGCCACCGGTGCCACCGATGTGCCGGCCGTGGCTTCCATTGGCCTTGCGCCGTTCGCTCACGGCGATTCGCCGCAAGCGGTGCTGACCCTCGGCGACCAGGCGCTGGCGCAGGCCGAGGGGCAGGGCGAGCAGAACTGGGCGTGTATCGATCAGAGCCTGGTGGCGGATGTCGGCGACGATCACCATGCCTGGCATCGCTTGCTCGATCAGGCGTTGAATCAGCAGCGTTTCGAGCTGTACTTCCAACCGGTGGTGGCCGCCCAGGACACGCAACTGGTGCTGCATTACAAAGTGCTGTCGCGGCTGCTGGATGATCAGGGTCAGACCATTCCGGCGGGACGGTTCCTGCCGTGGCTCGAGCGCTTCGGCTGGACCGCGCGCCTGGACCGGCTGATGCTCGAGCGCGTGCTCGAGCAAATGAAAGAGCATGAGGATTCGCTGGCGCTCAACCTGTCCTCGGCGACCCTGGCTGATCCGCAGGCGCTGAACAAAGTGTTCGAGATTCTGCGGGCGCACTCCAACCTCGGCGAGCGCCTGACCCTGGAAATCGGCGAGGAGCAATTGCCCGAACAAGCGGTGCTCGAGCAGTTGACCCGGCGTCTGCGCGAGTTGGGCTTCTCCCTGAGCCTGCAACGCTTCGGCGGGCGCTTCAGCATGATCGGCAACCTGGCGCGGCTGGGCCTGGCGTACCTGAAGATCGACGGCAGCTACATTCGCGCGATCGATCAGGAAAGTGACAAGCGCTTGTTCATCGAAGCGATCCAGCGCGCCGCGCACAGCATTGATCTGCCGCTGATTGCCGAGCGGGTCGAGACGGAAGGGGAATTGTCGGTGATTCGCGAGATGGGCTTGTATGGGGTGCAGGGGCAGTTGTTTGGTGAGCCCAAGCCCTGGAAGTAAACCTTGGAGCGTTGGTCTCAGTGATGCCGCCTTCGCGAGCAAGCTCGCTCCCACATTTGAAATGCATTCCAATGTGGGAGCGAGCCTGGTCGCGAAAGGGTCAGTTCAGTCGGTGAAGATCCGGGATCAGATCAACCCGCTCTCATCTTCATCGATCAAGTGGCTCAACCCGCCCAACGCCTCACGTGCCTGGGTCCGATCCATCAACTTGGCCTGCGCCGCCGGCGGCAGGTCGGTGACCCGGATCACGCCTTTCTGGGTCAGCACCTGAATCAGGTCGTCGAGTACCCGAATCATTTCAAAGTCGCTCTGCTTGAGCTGTTTGAGGCTGTTTTCCACGGCTGCGTTGGCGAACCAGGCCTGGATTTCATGGTGGTCGGCCGGCAGCGTTTCCGTGGCCTCGGCGTACGCCGCAGCTTCCACGCGAATCAACTGGCCCTGCGCATCGCGTTGCACGTAAAACATTGAGCATCCCTCGGAAATGAACCAGCGTCATGCTGTCAGCAGCATAGCCAACTGCGCGCAAGTATGCGGTGCGGCGACGAAATCGTCACCGGTCCGATAGACGCAAACGCAACGGCCGCCCCATGGGGGCGGCCGTTTTGTTCACGCATCAGCTGTTGTTGTGGTCGACCTTGATGGTCGGGTCGCTGCCGGCAATCAGGTTGTGAATGTTGGCGCTCGACCAGTTGTTGCCTTCCAGTTTGATCGTCACGTCCGGCGTGGCAGCTGCCGCGTCGGCAGAATTGAACTTGCCGGCGGAGCTGACTTGCAGCGACGACACGCCGTCGACCGTGGTGATCTTCAGGAAGTTGTCGATGGTGCTGCCGGTCTCGCCCTGCAACAGATCACGCAGGTCGATACGGTCGCCTTCGTTGGCATTGAAGTCCTTGATCACGTCGTTGCCGGTGTCGCCTGCTTTCCAGACGAAGGTGTCGGCACCGGAACCACCGATCAGGATGTCGTTGCCCTGGCCGCCGATCAGCGTGTCGTTGCCGGTGCCGCCGAGCAGGATGTCATTGCCCTTGCCGCCATCGAGCAGGTCGTTGCCGCCCGAGCCGAACAGGATGTCATTGCCCGCGCCACCCAGCAGGGTGTCGTTGCCATCGTGCGCACCGGAGACATCGAACGCCTGATAGTGCTCGGTGATGTACTGGTGCACGTTGCTGGTGGTGACCTTGCTGACGTCGACGCCGGTCTGCTGCGCCACGAACGCCTGCATCGCTTGGTAACCCTCGCCGGCAATGCCATTGAAGCTCACCAGGTCGCCGAACAGGATGTCGTTGCCGTCGCCACCGCTGACGGTGTCATTGCCCGGCAGCGTCGCTTCGGTGTGGCCGATGATCGAGTTGGCCAGATCCTTCGGATCGATGTTGGTCTGTGGCGAGTGATCCGAGTCATACGGTTTCAGATCGTTGAGGCTGACACCGCTGTTGATGCCGATGGCTTCGACGTTCGACAGGCCGCTGAGCAGCGCGAAGCCGCTGCTGGCGTTATCGGTGGTGGCCGAGGTGGTGCTGCTACCGGTACCAGCCAGGGTCGAGAACTCATAGGTACCGTCGCCCTGAGCATGCAAGGTGCCGAAGTTCTGGTACGACCAGTTGCTGCCCGACTTGGTCCAGACCGTCACGGCGCCCGCTGCACTGATTGAAATCTGGTGCGTGCTGTCCGGATTCAAGGTGGTGGCTGTACCCAACTGATAGTTGCTGGTGGTGATCAGGCTATCGAGTGTTTTATTGCCATACAGGTACGGGTTGGTCGATTCGCCGCTCTGGTAGTAGGTCGGCTGGCCATCGGTGATGAAGTACGTGAGGTTCTTCGCCCCGGTGTTGGCCAAGGCTTCCGGGCTCTGGAAGAAGTTGGCCGTGGTCTTGAACACGTCCTCGTAGTTGGTGCCGCCACCGGACGACATCGAATCGAGCACGGCTTTGAGCTTGGTCAGCGCGTTCGGGTCGTTGAGGTTCACCGACACCGACTTGTTGACCTGGGTATCGAAGTCCACCAGGAAGATGTTCACCGTGCCCGAGTTGCTGCCGCCCAGGCTCTGCTTGAGGGTGTTGAACACCGACGTCAGCGAGTCCTTGGCCGCGTTGATCGACGAGGTGCTCATGCTGCCCGAGCTGTCGACCATGAACGCGATGTTGTAGTTGGTGCCCGGCACCACGGTCAGGCCGCCGATGTCGGCGACCATGATGTCGTTGCCATCGGTGCCGCTGAAGGTGTCATCGCCGGAAGTACCGACCACGGCGTTGTACACCGCCGGCACCACGGTGACCGGAATGGTCGCGGTGCTGCTGGCCGAACCGCCGACCATCTCGGTGGAAGTCGAGGTCACGGTCAGGTTGAACTGGCCGTTGTAGTAGGTCGGCGGGGTCACGGTCAGGCTGCCGAGGTTCCAGCCGGTGACGTTGGCTTCGCCGTTGCTCGCGGTCACGGTGAAGCTGTGGCCATGGCCGTCGGAGAGTACCGAGCCGACCGGCGCACCGCTGATCTTCACGCTCAGGGTTTCCGAGCCGTCGGTGTCGGTCAGCGCGGTGTTGATCGCCGACAGTTTCACCGTGGTGCCTTCGGCGCCGGTGTTGAGCTTGTAGCCGTCGTAATAACCTTCGCCGTTGGTGCCGTGCAGATCGGAGACGGTCACGCCTGCGTTTACCAGATCCTGTACGCCGGTGTAGATCGGCACGCCGGCGCTGCTCAGGTCGATTGGCGTGCTGCCGTTGACCGACAGGTTCACGTCATAGCTGCCCGGGCCGCTCTGGTTGTGGTGGTAGATATCCAGCGTGTAGTAGCCGCTGGTGGTCGGGGTGAACGAACCACTGATCGCGCCGCCCGCGCCCCAGGTGCCCGACGCCACGCTCTTGCCGCCGATGGTGATCAGCAGGCTGTCGTCGGCCACACCACTGAAGCTGTAGGTCTTGCCGGCTTCCAGGTAGATCAGGCCCGAGGTTTTCGAGGCGGTGCCGGCGGTCACGCTGCCGTCGGACTGCACATTGTTCACGTTGGTGCTGGAGTTTGGGGTGCCGGCGCCGTCGATCACGTTTTTCAGGGTGGTCGAGTTCGCGCCGCTGCCGTCGGTGCCCAGGCCCGGCAGGCCGGTCCAGACTTCCTTGACCAGCCCGGTGGATTTCACGCTGTTGTCGGCCACGCTCACGGTCGGTGCATCCGCCACGGGCGTGATGTCGATCTTCACGGTGCCGGTGTTGCCCAGCAGTTGGCCGTCGGTTGGCTGGAACTTGATCTGCGCGTAGTCGGCCTGGTTGTTGCCCATGCCGGTGCCACCGTAACCGTTGACGCCCGACTCGTTGGCATCCGGCATGAAGCGCAGTTTGCCAGCGTCGATGTCAGCCTTGCTGAAGGTCTGGTTGTTGGCGACGTCTTTCCAGGTCGAACCGTCCAGGTACTGCAGTTTGCCTTCGCCCGGCAGCTGGGTGATTTTGATGCCCAGGCTGCTGGCCGGGCTGTCGACGTCGGTCACCCCGAAGGTCGACCAGCCGAGGATCAGCGGCGTGTCTTCGGTGCCGGTAACGTTGACCGGAGCCGCAACTGGGGCATCGTTGACCGCCACCACGTTGACCGTGGTAGTCGCGGTGTTGGAGTAGTTGCCGCCGTCGGTCACGGTCACGGTGATGATCCGTGGCACGGTGCTCGGGTCTTCACTGCTGTTGGTGAAGCTGATGTTTTTGATCGCCTGCATGTAGTCGGCCAGCGTCGCGTTGCCCGACAGGGTCAGGGTCACGGTGCCGTTGGTGCTGTTGGCATTGATGGTGATGCCATTGACGCTGTTGCCCAGGTTCAGCGCATCGCCGTCCTGACGGTTGGTCAGGACGATGGTTGCACCGGTCAGCATGGTGCTGTCCGGGTCGGTGATCGTCAGGTCAGTGTCGGCAATCGACACGCCGGCGCCCGGGGTGTTTTCGGTGAAGGTCACCTTGTAGTCGGCACCGGTGGCGCCGCTGGAGTTGTTGGCGTCGAGGTCGATGACCGGTGGCGCATCGTTGTCGATGATCGAGGTGCTGACGCTGCCGTTGGTGCTGCTGACGGCCAGGTTCTCGAAGTTGCCGCCGGTAGCCGAGTCGATCTTGACCACGAAGTTCTCGGTGCCTTCGGTGATCTTGTCATCGATGGTCGCGACGTTGAACTGCGCGCTGCTGGCGCCCGCCGGGATCTTCACGGTGTACACGCCGGTGAAATCCGAACCGTCGGCAGCGGTGCCGCTGTAGACGATCTTCAGGGTCACGTCGGTTTGCGCCGGGTGCGTCAGGCTGACGGTGTAGCTGGCGGTCTGGCCTTCGGTCACCGAAGTGCTGCCGGTGATGCTGACGGTGGTGGTGTCGATGGTATCGGTAACACTGGTCACCGCCGGTGTCGTGCTCGGTACCAGGTTTTCGAAGTTGCCACCGCTGGCGTTGGTGATGGTGGCCTGCACGCTGCCGGCGTCTTTGTAGACGTCGTCGGCTGGCGCAGGAACTGTCACGGTGCCCGTGGTCTTGCCAGCGTCGATGGTGATCACCGAACCGTTGCTCAGGGTCACGGTGACCGGCGAGCCGGCGGCGTTGCTCAGGGTTGCGGTGTACGTGATCTGACCACCTTCAGCCACGGTGCCGGTCGCGTTCAGCGACAGGGTGGTGGTATCGATGGTGTCGGTCACGGTGGTGCTGACCGGGGTCTTGTCGGCGACGAGGTTTTCGTAGTTGCCGCCGCTGACGTTAGTGATCGAGTTGGTCAGTGGCGCGTGGCCGGTCAACACGTCATTTGGCGCGATGGTGGTCACGGTACCGGTGGTTTTACCGATGTCGATGGTGATGGTCTGGCCGTTGGACAGGCTCACCACAACTGGCGAACCAGTGACTGGCGCACCGACGGTGGCGGTATAGGTGACCGTGCCACCTTCGGCCACGGTACCCGTGGCGGTGAGTTTCACGCCCGTGGTGTCGATGGTGTCGGTGACGCTGGTCACGGCTGGCGTGGTGCTCGGCACCAGATTTTCGAAGCTGCCACCGGTGGCGGTCTTGATCGTTGCCTGCACGGTGCCGGCGTCTTTGTAGACGTCGTCAGCCGGAGCCGGAACTGTCACGGTGCCGGTGGTTTTACCGGCGTCGATGGTGATCACGGCGCCGTTCGACAAGGTCACGGTGACTGGCGAGCCAGCTGCGTTGGTCAGGGTTGCGGTGTAAACGATCGAGCCACCTTCGGCCACGGTACCGGTCGCGCTCAGCGACAGGTTGGTGGTGTCGATGGTGTCGGTCACGGTGGTGCTGACCGGCGTTTTGTCGGCCACGAGGTTCTCGTAGTTGCCGCCGCTGACGTTGGTGATGGCGTTGGTCAGCGGCGCGTGGCCGGTCAACGCATCGTTCGGCGCGGTGGTGGTCACGGTACCGGTGGTTTTACCCACCTCGATGGTGATGGTCTGGCCGTTGGACAGGCTCACCACAACTGGCGAACCAGTGACTGGCGCACCGACGGTGGCGGTGTAGACAACGTTGCCGCCTTCCGCTGCGGTGCCGGTGGCGCTCAGCTTCACGGTGGTGGTGTCGATGGTATCGGTGACGCTGGTCACGGCTGGCGTCGTGCTTGGCACCAGGTTTTCGAAGTTGCCCCCGCTGGCATTGGTGATGGTGGCCTGGACGGTGCCGGCGTCTTTGTAAACGTCGTCAGCCGGAGCCGGCACGGTCACGGTGCCGGTGGTTTTGCCGGCGTCGATGGTGATCACGGCGCCGTTCGACAGCGTCACGGTGACTGGCGAGCCAGCCGCGTTGGTCAGGGTCGCGGTGTAGATGATCGAGCCACCTTCGGCAACCGTGTTAGTGGCGCTGAGGGACAGGTTGGTGGTGTCGACAGTGTCGGTCACGGTGGTGCTGACCGGGGTCTTGTCGGCCACCAGGTTCTCGTAGTTGCCGCCGCTGACGTTGGTGATCGCGTTGGTCAACGGTGCATGCCCGGTCAACACGTCGTTCGGCGCGGTAGTGGTCACGGTGCCGGTGGTTTTACCCACTTCGATGGTGATGTTCTGACCGTTGGCCAAAGTGACGGTCACTGGCGAACCGGTTACCGGCGCCCCGACAGTCGCGGTGTAAGTCACGGTGCCGCCTTCGGCCGCCGACTCGGTCGCGGTGAGTTTCACCGTGGTGGTGTCGATGGTGTCGGTGACGCTGGTCACGGCTGGCGTGGTGCTTGGCACCAGGTTTTCGAAGTTGCCACCTGTCGCCGACTTGATAGTCGCCTGCACGGTGCCAGCGTCCTTGTAGACGTCGTCAGCTGGAGCCGGAACGGTCACGGTGCCGGTGGTTTTACCGGCGTCGATGGTGATCACGGCGCCGTTGCTCAGGGTCACAGTGACTGGCGAGCCAGCGGCGTTGGTCAGTGTCGCGGTGTAGATGATCGAGCCGCCTTCGGCCACGGTGCCGGTCGCGCTGAGCGACAGGTTGGTGGTGTCGACGGTATCGGTGACGGTGGTGCTGACCGGGGTCTTGTCGGCAACGAGGTTCTCGTAGTTGCCGCCGCTGACGCTGGTGATCGCGTTGGTCAACGGTGCATGACCGGTCAACACGTCGTTCGGCGCGGTAGTGGTCACGGTGCCGGTGGTTTTACCCACCTCGATGGTGATGTTCTGACCGTTGGCCAGAGTGACGGTCACTGGCGAGCCGGTTACCGGCGCACCGACAGTCGCGGTGTAAGTCACAGTGCCGCCTTCGGCCGCCGACTCGGTCGCGGTCAGTTTCACCGTGGTGGTGTCGATGGTGTCGGTGACGGTGGTCACGGCTGGCGCGGTGCTTGGCACCAGGTTTTCGAAGTTGCCGCCACTGGCGTTGGTGATCGTTGCCTGAACGGTACCGGCGTCTTTGTAGACGTCATCGGCTGGTGCAGGAACGGTCACGGTGCCGGTGGTTTTACCCGCCTCGATAGTGATCACCGCGCCGTTGCTCAACGTCACGGTCACTGGCGAGCCGGCCGCGTTGGTCAGGGTCGCGGTGTAGATGATCGAGCCACCTTCGGCCACGGTGCCGGTCGCGGACAGCGACAGATTGGTGGTGTCGACGGTATCGGTGACGGTGGTGTTTACCGGGGTCTTGTCGGCAACGAGGTTCTCGTAGTTGCCGCCGCTGACGTTGGTGATCGCGTTGGTCAACGGTGCATGACCGGTCAATACGTCATTCGGCGCGGTAGTGGTCACGGTGCCGGTGGTTTTGCCCACCTCGATGGTGATGTTCTGACCATTGGCCAGCGTCACGACCACAGGCGAACCGGTCACTGGCGCACCGACAGTCGCGGTGTAGGTGACGGTGCCACCCTCGGCCGCCGTTTCGGAAGCCGTCAGCTTCACGGTGGTGGTGTCGATGGTGTCGGTGACCTGAGTCACGGCCGGTACGGTGCTCGGCACCAGGTTTTCGAAGTTGCCGCCACTGGCGTTGGTGATCGTTGCCTGAACGGTACCGGCGTCTTTGTAGACGTCATCGGCTGGTGCAGGAACGGTCACGGTGCCGGTGGTTTTACCCGCCTCGATAGTGATCACCGCGCCGTTGCTCAACGTCACGGTCACTGGCGAGCCGGCCGCGTTGGTCAAGGTCGCGGTGTAGATGATTGAACCACCCTCAGCGACCGAGTTGGTGGCGCTCAGGGACAGGTTGGTGGTGTCGACGGTGTCAGTAACCGTGGTCGAAACCGGCGTCTTGTCAGCCACCAGATTCTCGTAGTTGCCGCCGCTGACGTCGGTGATCGCGTTGGTCAGCGGCGCATGACCGGTCAACGCATCATTCGGTGCGGTGGTGGTCACGGTGCCGGTGGTCTTGCCGACTTCGATGGTGATGTTCTGACCGTTGGCCAGGGTTATCACGACCGGCGAGCCGGTCACAGGCGCGCCGACGGTCGCGGTATAGGTGACGGTGCCACCTTCAGCAGCAGACTCGGTCGCGGTCAGTTTGACCGTGGTGGTGTCGATGGTATCGGTAACGCTGGTGACGGCAGGAACAGTGCTCGGCACCAGGTTTTCGAAGTTGCCACCGGTAGCGGTGGAAATGGTTGCTTCGACTTTGCCCGCATCTTTGTACACGTCATCGGCTGGCGCCGGAACGGTCACGGTGCCGGTGGTTTTACCGGCTTCGATGGTGATCACGGCGCCGTTGCTCAACGTCACGGTGACGGGTGAGCCAGCGGCGTTGGTCAAGGTCGCGGTGTAGACGATCGAGCCACCTTCAGCGACGGTGCCAGTGGCACTCAGCGACAGATTGGTGGTGTCGACGGTATCAGTAACAGTGGTGCTGACCGGCGTCTTGTCAGCCACCAGATTCTCGTAATTGCCACCGGTCACACCGGTGATCGAGTTGGTCAGCGGCGCATGACCGGTCAGCGCGTCGTTTGGCGCGGTGGTGGTCACGCTGCCAGTGGTCTTGCCGACTTCGATGGTGACGTTCTGGCCGTTGGCCAGGGTCACGACCACAGGCGAACCGGTGACCGGCGCACCCACAGTAGCGGTGTAGGTCACGGTACCGCCTTCGGCCACCGAGGTATCGGCGGTCAGTTTGACGGTCGAGGTGTCGATGGTGTCGGTGACTTCGGTCACGGCCGGCACGGTGCTTGGCACCAGGTTCTCGAAGTTGCCACCAGTAGCGGTGGAAATGCTCGCTTCGACTTTACCGGCATCTTTGTAAACGTCGTCCGCCGGAGCTGGAACGGTCACGGTGCCGGTGGTTTTGCCGGCCTCGATGGTGATCACGGCGCCGTTGCTCAACGTCACGGTAATCGGCGAACCGGCAGCGTTGGTCAGAGTCGCGGTGTAAACGATCGAGCCACCTTCGGCCACGGTGCCGGTCGCGGACAGCGACAGGTTAGTGGTGTCGACGGTGTCGGTGACATTGGTCGAAACCGGAGTTTTGTCAGCCACCAGATTTTCGTAGTTGCCGCCGCTGACGTCGGTGATGGCGTTGGTCAACGGCGCGTGACCGGTCAACGCATCGTTCGGCGCGGTGGTGGTCACGGTGCCAGTAGTTTTACCGACTTCGATGGTGATGTTCTGGCCGTTGGCCAGGGTTACCACGACCGGCGAACCGGTCACAGGCGCACCGACAGTCGCGGTGTAGGTGACGGTGCCACCTTCAGCAGCAGACTCGGTTGCGGTCAGTTTGACCGTGGTGGTGTCGATGGTGTCGGTAACGTTGGTGACCGCAGGAACGGTGCTTGGCACCAGGTTCTCGAAGTTGCCACCGGTAGCGGTGGAAATGGTCGCTTCGACTTTACCGGCATCTTTGTAAACGTCGTCCGCCGGAGCTGGAACAGTCACGGTGCCGGTGTTTTTACCGGCCTCGATGGTGATCACCGCGCCGTTGGACAAGGTCACAGTGACTGGCGTGCCGGCCGGGTTGGTCAAGGTCGCGGTGTAGACGATCGAGCCACCTTCAGCGACGGTGCCAGTGGCACTCAGCGACAGATTGGTGGTGTCGACGGTATCAGTAACAGTGGTGCTGACCGGCGTCTTGTCAGCCACCAGATTCTCGTAATTGCCACCGGTCACGCCAGTAATCGCGTTGGTCAGCGGCTCATGACCGTTCAACGCATCGTTCGGCGCGGTGGTGGTCACGGTGCCGGTGGTTTTGCCGACTTCGATGGTGATGTTCTGGCCGTTAGCCAAGGTCACGACCACAGGCGAACCGGTCACAGGCGCGCCGACAGTCGCGGTGTAGGTGACGGTGCCACCTTCAGCAGCAGACTCGGTTGCGGTCAGTTTGACCGTGGTGGTGTCGATGGTGTCGGTAACGTTGGTAACCGCAGGAACGGTGCTTGGCACCAGGTTCTCGAAGTTGCCACCGGTGGCGCTCGAAATGGTCGCCTCGACTTTGCCCGCGTCTTTGTAAACGTCGTCTGCCGGAGCAGGAACGGTCACGGTGCCAGAAGTTTTGCCGGCTTCGATGGTGATCACCGCGCCATTGCTCAGGGTCACGGTCACCGGAGTACCAGCCGGGTTGGTCAGGGTTGCGGTGTAAACAATCGATCCACCCTCGGCCACCGAGTCGCTGGCGGTCAGGTTCAGGTTGGTGGTGTCGACGGTGTCCGAAACCGAGGTGTTTGCCGGTGTCTTGTCGGCTACCAGGTTTTCATAGTTGCCGCCGGCAACCTTGTCGATGGCGACGCTCAGGGAGCTGCCGCCCGCCAAGGGGCTGTTCGGTGCAACGAAGTTCACGCTGCCGGTGGTCTCACCGACGGCGATGGTGATGGTCTGGCCGTTGGACAAGGTCACGACGACAGGTGCGCCGGTTACCGGCGCGGTCACGCTCGCGGTGTAGACCACGGTCTCGCCTTCGGCGACGTTGGCGGTGGCGGTCAGCGACACGGTGGAAGTGTCGATGGTGTCGTTGACGGTGGTCACGGCCGGGGTGTTGCTGGTAACCAGGTTTTCGAAGTCGCCACCGGTCGCGCCCTTGATGGTCGCTTCAACGGTGCCGGCGTCCTTGTAGACGTCATCCTTCGGTGCATCGACGGTCACGGTGCCGGTGGTTTTGCCGGCTTCGATGGTGATCACCGCGCCATTGCTCAACGTCACGGTCACCGGAGTGCCGGCGGCGTTGGTCAGGGTGGCGGTGTAGGTGATCTGGCCGCCTTCGTTCACCGCCGGGGTCGCGCTCAGCGACAGGTTGGTGGTGTCGACGGTGTCGGTCACGGTGGTGCTGACCGGCGTCTTGTCGGCCACGAGGTTTTCGTAGTTGCCGCCGCTGACATTGGTGATCGAGTTGTTCAGCGGCTCGTGGCCGTTCAACACATCGTTCGGCGCGGTGGTGGTCACGGTGCCGGTGGTCTTGCCGATGTCGATGGTAATGGTCTGGCCGTTGGCCAGAGTCACGACCACAGGCGAACCGGTGACTGGCGCGCCGACAGTCGCGGTATAGGTAACCGTGCCGCCCTCGGCGACCGAGGTATCGGCGGTCAGTTTGACGGTCGAGGTATCAATGGTATCGGTGACCTCGGTAACGGCCGGAACGGTGCTTGGCACCAGGTTCTCGAAATTGCCGCCCGCAGCCTCCTTGATCGTGACTTCGACTTTGCCGGCGTCTTTGTAGACGTCATCGGCAGGCGCCGGAACAGTCACGGTGCCAGTGGTTTTGCCGGCTTCGATGGTGATCACCGAGCCGTTGCTCAGGGTCACAGTCACCGGAGTACCGGCCGGGTTGGTCAGGGTCGCGGTGTAGACGATCGAACCGCCTTCAGCCACGGTGCCGGTCGCGCTCAACGTCAGGTTGGTGGTGTCGACGGTGTCCGTGACCGTGGTCGAAACCGGGGTCTTGTCGGCCACCAGATTCTCGTAGTTGCCGCCGCTCACATCAGTGATCGAGTTGGTCAGCGGCGCATGACCGGTCAACGCATCGTTCGGCGCGGTGGTGGTCACGGTGCCGGTGGTCTTGCCGACTTCGATGGTGATGTTCTGACCATTGGCCAGGGTCACCACGACTGGCGAACCGGTGACCGGCGCGCCCACGGTGGCGGTGTAGGTGACGGTGCCACCTTCAGCGGCCGATTCGGTCGCGGTCAGTTTGACGGTCGACGTATCGATGGTGTCAGTGACTTCAGTCACCGCCGGAACGGTGCTCGGAACGAGATTCTCGAAGTTGCCACCGGACGCATCCTTGATGGTCACTTCAACCTTGCCCGCGTCTTTGTAGACGTCATCGGCAGGCGCTGGAACGGTTACGGTGCCAGTGGTCTTGCCCGCTTCGATGGTGATCACCGAACCGTTGGACAGGGTCACGGTCACCGGGGTGCCGGCCGCATTGGTCAGGGTCGCGGTGTAGGTGATCGAGCCGCCCTCGGCGACCGAGTTGGTGGCGCTCAGGGACAGATTGGTCGTGTCGACGGTGTCGGTGACGGTGGTGCTGACCGGAGTCTTGTCGGCCACGAGGTTTTCGTAGTTGCCGCCCGTCACGCCAGTGATCGAGTTGGTCAGTGGTTCGTGACCATTCAGCGCATCGTTCGGCGCGGTAGTGGTCACGGTGCCGGTGGTTTTACCGACTTCGATGGTGATGTTCTGACCGTTGGCCAGGGTCACCACAACTGGCGAACCGGTGACTGGCGCGCCCACGGTCGCGGTGTAGGTGACCGTGCCACCTTCCGCAGCGGTTTCGGTCGCGGTCAGTTTCACCGACGTGGTGTCGATGGTGTCGGTGACTTCGGTCACGGCAGGGACGGTGCTCGGCACCAGGTTTTCGAAATTGCCGCCAGCGGTACCGGTGATGCTGACTTCGACTTTGCCGGCGTCTTTGTAGACGTCATCAGCTGGCGCTGGAACGGTCACGGTGCCAGTGGTTTTGCCGGCTTCGATGGTGATGACGGAGCCGTTGCTCAACGTCACGGTCACCGGGGTGCCTGCCGGGTTGGTCAGGGTCGCGGTGTAGACGATCGAACCGCCTTCAGCGACGGTGCCAGTGGCGCTCAACGTCAGGTTGGTGGTGTCGACAGTGTCGGTCACGGTGGTGCTGACCGGGGTTTTGTCCGCTACGAGGTTTTCGTAGTTGCCGCCCGTCACGCCAGTGATCGAGTTGGTCAGTGGTTCGTGACCATTCAGCGCATCGTTCGGCGCGGTAGTGGTCACGGTGCCGGTGGTTTTACCGACTTCGATGGTGATGTTCTGACCGTTGGCCAGGGTCACCACAACTGGCGAACCGGTGACTGGCGCGCCCACGGTCGCGGTGTAGGTGACCGTGCCACCTTCCGCAGCGGTTTCGGTCGCGGTCAGTTTCACCGACGTGGTGTCGATGGTGTCGGTGACTTCGGTCACGGCAGGGACGGTGCTCGGCACCAGGTTTTCGAAATTGCCGCCAGCGGTACCGGTGATGCTGACTTCGACTTTGCCGGCGTCTTTGTAGACGTCATCAGCTGGCGCTGGAACGGTCACGGTGCCAGTGGTTTTGCCGGCTTCGATGGTGATGACGGAGCCGTTGCTCAACGTCACGGTCACCGGGGTGCCTGCCGGGTTGGTCAGGGTCGCGGTGTAGACGATCGAACCGCCTTCAGCGACGGTGCCAGTGGCGCTCAACGTCAGGTTGGTGGTGTCGACAGTGTCGGTCACGGTGGTGCTGACCGGGGTTTTGTCCGCTACGAGGTTTTCGTAGTTGCCGCCAGTAACGTCAGTGATCGAGTTGGTCAGCGGTTCATGACCGTTCAACGCATCGTTCGGCGCGGTGGTGGTCACGGTGCCGGTGGTTTTGCCTACTTCGATGGTGATGGTCTGACCGTTGGCCAGGGTTACGGTCACTGGCGAACCGGTGACAGGCGCGCCCACTGTGGCGGTATAAGTGACTGTGCCGCCCTCGGCCACCGAGGTATCGGCGGTCAGTTTGACGGTCGAAGTGTCGATGGTATCGGTCACTTCGGTAACGGCTGGAACAGTGCTCGGAACGAGGTTCTCGAAGTTGCCGCCGGACGCATCCTTGATGGTCACTTCAACCTTGCCGGCATCCTTGTAGACGTCATCGGCTGGTGCTGGAACCGTTACGGTGCCAGTGGTTTTACCGGCTTCGATGGTGATGACGGAGCCGTTGCTCAACGTCACGGTCACCGGGGTGCCGGCAGGATTGGTCAGGGTCGCGGTGTAGACGATCGAACCGCCTTCGGCCACGGTGCCGGTCGCAGTCAGCGACAGGTTGGTGGTGTCGACGGTGTCAGTGACGGTGGTGCTGACCGGAGTCTTGTCGGCGACGAGGTTTTCGTAGTTGCCGCCGCTCACGTCAGTGATCGCGTTGGTCAGTGGTTCATGACCGTTCAACGCATCGTTCGGCGCGGTGGTGGTCACGGTGCCGGTGGTCTTGCCCACTTCGATGGTGATGGTCTGGCCGTTGGTCAGGGTCACGACCACAGGCGAACCGGTCACGGGTGCACCGACGGTAGCGGTGTAAGTGACGGTGCCGCCTTCGGCCACCGAGGTATCGGCGGTCAGTTTGACGGTCGAGGTGTCGATAGTGTCGGTAACTTCGGTCACGGCCGGCACGGTGCTCGGCACCAGGTTTTCGAAATTGCCGCCGGTGGTGCCGGTGATGCTGACTTCAACTTTGCCGGCGTCTTTGTAGACGTCATCGGCAGGGGCCGGAACGGTCACGGTGCCAGTGGTTTTGCCGGCCTCGATGGTGATCACCGAGCCGTTGCTCAACGTCACGGTCACCGGGGTGCCGGCCGGATTGGTCAAGGTCGCGGTGTAAACAATCGAACCACCTTCAGCGACGGAGCCAGTGGCGCTCAACGTCAAGTTGGTGATGTCGACGGTGTCGGTGACGGTGGTGCTGACCGGAGTTTTGTCCGCTACGAGGTTTTCGTAGTTGCCACCGGTCACGCCAGTGATCGAGTTGCTCAGCGGCGCCTGGCCGTTCAGCACGTCGTTCGGTGCGGTGGTGGTGACGGTGCCAGTAGTTTTGCCCACTTCGATGGTGATGGTCTGGCCGTTGGTCAGGGTCACGACCACAGGCGAACCGGTCACGGGTGCACCGACGGTAGCGGTGTAAGTGACGGTGCCGCCTTCGGCGACCGAGGTATCGGCGGTCAGTTTGACGGTCGAGGTGTCGATGGTGTCGGTGACTTCGGTCACGGCCGGCACGGTGCTCGGCACCAGGTTTTCGAAATTGCCGCCGTTGGTACCGGTGATGCTGACTTCAACCTTGCCGGCGTCTTTGTAGACGTCATCGGCAGGGGCTGGAACGGTCACGGTGCCAGTGGTTTTGCCGGCTTCGATGGTGATGACGGAGCCGTTGCTCAAGGTCACGGTCACCGGGGTGCCAGCCGGATTGGTCAGGGTTGCGGTGTAAACGATCGAACCGCCTTCAGCCACGGTACCGGTGGCGCTCAGCGACAGGTTGGTGGTGTCGATGGAGTCAGTGACGGTGGTGGTGGCTGGCGTCGTGTTCGGCACCAGGTTCTCGAAGTTGCCGCCGGTCGCACCGGTAATCGTGGTGCTGACGGTGCCGCCATTGTTGTAGACGTCGTTCGGCGCGGTCGGCACGTTGACGGTGCCGGAGGTCTGGCCGGCTCCGATGGTGATGGTCGAGCCATTGGACAGGGTGACGGTCACCGGCGTCTGCGCCGGGTTGGTCAGGGTGGCGGTGTAGGTGATCTGGCCACCTTCGACCACCGTGCCGGTAGCGGTGAGAGTCAGTCCGGTGGTGTCGCGCGAATCAACGATATTCGTTACGGCTGGGGTCGTGTTCGGCACCAGGTTTTCGAAATTGCCACCGGTAGCACCAGTGATGGTGGTGCTGACGGTGCTGCCGTTGTTATAGACGTCATTCGGCGCGGTCGGCACGTTGACGGTGCCGGTGGTCTGGCCGGCTTCGATGGTGATGGTCGAGCCGTTGGACAAAGTGACGGTCACCGGCGTCTGTGCCGGGTTGGTCAGCGTCGCGGTGTAGGTGATCTGGCCGCCTTCGGTGACGCTGTTGCCAGCGGTCAGGGTAACGGTAGTGGTGTCAATGGTGTCGGTGACTTGGGTCGTCGCCGGAGTGGTCGGCGGAGTCACGGTGATGCCGTTGCCGCCAGTAGTGCCGGTGACGGTCACGTCGATCTGGGTCGGGTCGTTATAAACGGTGTCGTTCGGTGCCAGCGGCACGTTGACGGTGCCGGTGGTGGAGCCGGCCGGAATCACGATCACCGAGCCGTTGGACAGGGTGATGGTCAGGTCGGTGAGCGGCGCCTGGGTCAGGGTCGCGGTGTACACCAGCACGCCGCCGGCTTCGGTGATGGTCGGCGTGGCGCTGAGGCTCAGGGTCGACTCACGCAGGGCGTTGGTGGTGGTGTCGGTGGTCTGGCCGCCGGTGATGTTCTGCGCCGCTTGGGCGCCGGAGTTGATACCCGCAGTCGGGAAGCCGATGGTCGGGTCGACGCGGCCCGCCGTGGCATCGAGCATCACGAAACTATGGCCACCACCGGCAGCACCGCCAGTGCCTGCGGCGGTCGGGCCGGCAGCGGTGGCGTCGAGCGCGGTAGTCGGGTCGGCACCGGCGGCGATGGCCTGCTGCAGCTCGGCTACAGAAGGCGCGGCCTGCGCGGTGGCTTCTGCCAGGTCAGTGCTGGAGTCGGGCGCGTTGGCGCTCCACTGGGTTTCGCGGCCCAGGTCCAGGGTGCGGCCATCCGCCAGTTCCAGCGACACGGCACCAGACAGACCGGTGTCGATCTGGTCGCCGACGAACAGGCGATCGCCTTCAACGAGCACGCGGCGTACACCCTCAGGGGAAACCACGAATACCTGACCGACAATGCTTTTGACGATGGCAACAACACTGCTCATTGAAGACTCTCCGGGTGTTACGTTCAGTTGACTTCCATAGCCTGATGGCTCGGCGCCGATTCAGTCTGGACGTACTTTAAAAATTTGCGAATCAAGTTTGACGCGTCTATTCGTCAATAATTTGGCTAGATTCTTTCGCTATTAACTTTATGCCAAACTATTGACCTTCTGGGTGCCATCCTAAACAATCGCCCCACTAATGTCACATTGATATTTCCGCGGCGACCTGTCCCTCAGCGTGTGATCCAGTTCCTATTTTGAACTTTCCGACATACGGTCATTCCGGTTGCCAATCATCCGACGCAGCAGCACGTTTAGCTGTGATTCAAGACAAGAAGTCCTGGGAAATCTTTACCATGCGTTTGCATCTGTTCAAGGCTCTACCGTTCGCCCTCGCCGCCTCTTTCGTCCAAGCACAATCCTTGCCTGAAGCGATGCAACAGGCACTGGATGTCCATCCGGAAATCCAGGCAGGGGTCAACAGTCGTTTGGCCGCGGATTATCAGTTAAAGGCTGCCAAAGGGGGATACCTGCCCAAGGTCGACCTGCTGGGCGGTTATGGCCGTGAAGGCACCGACAGCGTGACCACCCGCGCCAATGGCGGGAGCAATCACTACGAAACCCTGACCCGTGGCGAGTCAAGTTTACGTCTCTCGCAAATGGTTTTTGACGGTTTTGCGACTTCCAGCGAAGTCGGGCGTCAACAAGCCACCGTCAACTCCCGGGCCTACTCGTTGCTGGGGACTTCCGAGCGCACCGCGCTGACCGTGGCCCAGGTCTATCTGGATGTGCTGACCCGCCGCGAATTCGTGCGCCTGGCCGAGGAAAACCTCAAGAGCCACCAACGCATCTACGACCAGATCCAGCTGCGCACCCAACGCGGCGTCGGCAGCGGCGCCGACCTCGACCAGGCCGAAGCGCGCATGGCCCAGGCCCGTAACAACCTGATCACCGAACAAACCAACCTCGCCGACTCCGAGACCAACTTCCTCAGCGCCGTCGGCCAGATGCCTGACCAGCTAGAGCGTCCGGCGCCGTTCATGGCGATGATGCCGGCCAACCTCAATGAAGCCCGTACGCAGATGCTGGAAAACAGCCCGATCCTGCGTTCGGCGGAATCCGACATTGCTGCGGCCGAGAAACAGTACGAAACCGCCAAGTCGACCTTCTACCCGCGTTTCGACGCCGAACTGGGCCGCACCGCCGACAACGACCTGGACGGCCAGAACGGTCACAACAACGAGTGGCAGGCCATGCTGCGCATGCGCTTCAACCTGTACTCGGGTGGCAGCAACAAGGCGGATCTGGAGTCCAAGTCGTACCTGTCGAACCAGGCGCTGGACATCCGCAACAACGCCCTGCGCCAGTTGAACGAAGAACTGGGTCTGGCCTGGAACGCCCTGAACAACGCCAACGCTCAGGTGCCGATCGCTCAGCAGTATGTTGATCACAGCACCGCCGTGCGCACCGCCTACCAGCGTCAGTTCAGCCTCGGCGAGCGGACCCTGCTGGATTTGCTCGACAGTGAAAACGAGTTGTTCACCGCTTCGCGCCGTTTGGCCGAAATCAAGAACATTCAGTTATTTACTCAGTATCGAATCAAGGCGACCATGGGCGAGTTGCTCAAGAGCCAGGGAGTGGTCGCGCCATTGGCATCCGTCGTGCAGAACGATGTGAAGCCGAAGGTTCAACTGCCCGGTATGAATTGAGCAGGACCTTCATTGTTCAATTGTTAGCCAAGAGTGCCGAGCGTGGAATCAGAAGTCAGTCGAGTTCAACTCATTCATGATCCGCGCGCGATGCACGACGATCCGTTACTGGATGGTCTGCTTGCTCTGTGCATGCTGCATCAGAAACCCGCCAGTGCGGCGATGCTGACCACCGGTCTGCCGCTGCCCAAGCAGCGCCTGAGTGTCGAGTTGCTGCCCCGCGCAGCGGCTCGCGCCGGCCTGCAGGGGCGGGTGCTGCAACGCAAGCTGGAAGAAATTCCGGCGATTGCCATGCCGGCGCTGTTGCTGCTCAAGGATGGTCGCAGTGCCGTCCTGCTCGGCTGGCAAGGCGAGAACGAAGCCCGGGTGCTGCTCAGCGAAAGCGACGGCGGCGAATCGGTGGTCAGCCGTGAACTGCTGGCCGACGACTACACCGGCAAAGTGTTCTTCGCCCAGCCGCAGCACAAATTCGACGTCAACCACGGCACGCTGATTCCGCGCGCGCGCTCGTGGTTTCGCGACACCCTCAAGCGTTCGCGCTGGCTGTATGCCGACGCCATCGCCGCCAGTTTCCTGATCAACATTATCGCCATGGCCGCGCCGCTGTTCGTGATGAACGTCTACGACCGTGTGGTGCCGAACCAGGCCGAAGCGACCTTATGGGTGCTCGCACTGGGCATCACCGGCGCCTACCTGTTCGACCTGATCCTCAAAAGCCTGCGCAGTCTGTGCCTGGATCTGGCCGGGAAGAAAACCGACCTGATCATCTCGGCGACGCTGTTCGAGCGCATCGTCGGCATGGCCATGAAATACCGCCCGGCGCGGGTCGGCAGCTTTGCGCAGAACATTCATGAGTTCCAGAGCCTGCGCGACTTCCTTGCCTCGCTGACCCTGACCAGCCTGATCGACCTGCCGTTCACCATTCTGATCTTCATCGTCATCGCCATTCTCGGCGGGCACTTGGTGTGGATTCCGGTGCTGGCGTTCCCGATTGCGCTGTTGATCGGCTATGCGCTGCAGAAGCCGCTGGTCGCGACCATGGAGCGCACCATGGCGCTGGGCGCCGAGCGGCAGTCGAGCCTGATCGAAACCCTCGCCGGCCTCGACGCGGTCAAGGTCAACAACGCCGAAAGCGAACGCCAATACCAATGGGAACAGACCATCGGTACCCTCAGCCGCCTCGAGCTGCGAGTGAAGATGCTTTCCGGTCTGGCGATGAACATCACCCTGCTGATCCAGCAACTGGCCGGGGTGATCATGATCGTTTTCGGCGTGTACCAGATCATCGCCGGCAACCTGAGCATGGGCGGCCTGATTGCCTGCTACATGCTCAGTGGCCGCGCACTCAGCCCGCTGGCCTCGCTGTCCGGTCTGTTGACCCGCTACCAGCAGGCACGAGTGACCATGACCTCGGTCGACCAGATGATGGAGCTGCCGCAGGAGCGCAATTTCGAAGAGCGTCCGCTCAGCCGCAAGGTGCTGCAGGGGGCGATCGAATGCCGTCAGCTGAACTTCACCTACCCGGAACAACAGAACCCGGCGCTGAAGAACATCAACCTGGTGATCCGTCCCGGCGAGAAGATCGGCATCATCGGTCGCAGCGGTTCGGGCAAGAGTTCGCTGGCGAAACTGCTGGTGGGCCTGTATCAGCCGGACGATGGCGCGTTGCTGGTGGACGGTGTGGATATCCGCCAGATCGACGTCAGCGAGCTGCGCTACAACATCGGCTACGTGCCGCAGGACATCCAGCTGCTGGCCGGCACCCTGCGTGACAACCTGGTCTCCGGCGCGCGTTATGTCGAAGACGAGCTGGTGCTGCAGGCGGCCGAACTGGCCGGCGTCCACGAATTCGCCCGCCTGCACCCGCAAGGCTACGAGCTGCAAGTCGGCGAGCGCGGGCAGAACCTGTCCGGCGGCCAACGGCAGAACGTCGCGCTGGCACGGGCGCTGCTGCTCAATCCGCCGATCCTGCTGCTCGACGAGCCGACCAGTGCCATGGACAACACCGGCGAAGAACGCCTCAAACAACGTCTGGCCGCCGTCGTTGAAAACAAGACCGTGGTGCTGGTGACGCACCGGGCCTCGCTGCTGTCGCTGGTCGACCGGCTGCTGGTGGTCGACCGTGGACAGATTCTCGCCGATGGCCCGAAAGCCGCCGTGATGGAAGCGTTGAAGAAGGGGCAGATCAGTGTTGCTTAAGTCGGGTGTCAAAGAGTCGATCCGTCGCTACTTCAAGGGTTCTGCCTCGCTGCAGGGCCAGCCGCTGCCGGAGGTCAACAAGGCGCTGATCGAGGACGCCCCGCGCGTCGTGCGCCTGACCATCTGGGCGATCATCGGCTTCTTCGTGTTCCTGATGCTGTGGGCGCATTTCGCCGTGATCGACGAAGTGACCAAGGGCGACGGCAAGGCGATTCCGTCGTCGAAGATCCAGAAAATCCAGAACCTCGAGGGCGGGATCGTCTCCGAACTGTTCGTAAAGGAAGGCCAGATCGTCGAGGCTGGCGCACCGCTGATTCGCCTGGACGACACGCGATTTGCTTCCAACGTCGGCGAAACCGAGGCTGATCGGCTGTCGATGCTGCTGCGCGTCGAGCGTCTGAGCGCCGAGGTCGATGACCGCCCGCTGAATTTCCCTGAAGACGTGCTCAAAGCCGTGCCGGGCCAGGCGAAAAGCGAAGAGTCGCTGTACATCAGCCGCCGCCAGCAGTTGCACGACGAGATCGGTGGTTTGCAGGAGCAATTGATCCAGCGTCAGCAAGAGCTGCGCGAGTTCAGCTCCAAGCAGGCGCAGTATCGCCAGCAACTGGGCCTGCAACGCCAGGAGATCAACATGTCCGAGCCGCTGGTAGCCCAGGGCGCGGTGTCACCGGTGGAAGTGCTGCGGCTCAAGCGTGCCGAAGTCGAAACCCGTGGTCAGCTCGATGCCACCACTCTGGCGATTCCGCGCGCGGAATCGGCCATCAAGGAAGTACAACGCAAGATCGACGAGACTCGCGGCAAATTCCGCAGCGATGCGCTCACGCAGCTCAATGAAGCGCGCACTGACCTGAACAAGGCCCAGGCCACCGGCAAGGCACTGGAAGACCGGGTCAGCCGGACGCTGGTCACCTCGCCCGTGCGGGGCATCGTCAACAAGCTGCTGGTCAATACCATTGGCGGTGTGATCCAGCCCGGCAGCGACATGGTGGAAATCGTGCCACTGGACGACACCCTGCTGGTCGAAGCCAAGATCCGACCGCAGGACATCGCCTTCCTCCACCCGGGGCAGGAAGCGATCGTCAAATTCACCGCGTATGACTACACCATTTACGGTGGACTGAAAGCCAAGCTCGAGCAGATTGGTGCCGACACCATCACCGACGAAGACAAGAAAACCACCTACTACATCATCAAGGTGCGCACCGAGCGCAGCCATCTGGGCACCGATGACAAACCGCTGCTGATCATTCCGGGGATGGTCGCGTCGGTGGATATCATCACCGGCAAGAAGTCGGTGTTGAGTTATTTGCTCAAGCCGATCATCCGCGCGCGGGCCGAGGCGTTGCACGAGCGTTAATGCTCTAGCGGTCTTTATGGCCTCATCGGTGGCAAGCCAGCTCCCACAGAGTTTTCGGTTGGAACACGATTGTGTGCTCGACATCGGAAACTGTGGGAGCTGGCTTGCCAGCGATGGCGTCAGTGAAATTGCCACATTACGCCTAGAAGTGACAAAAACCGTCACTCACCATCCCGTACATTCCTCACCAACCGCCATATCGTTATTCATTAACGGTATTTAATTTCCAGTTCTTATAGCTATAAAGTCAATCTCCTGCGTACCTGCCGACCAATCGGCGCGCCGCACGACCTGAACCGACACGCAATCCAGCGTGAGTGTCTGATCGACGTGCGCGCCCGTGAGCGCGCCGTGCGTGGGAGATTGAAAGATGTCCGCAGCTACTGCCACCCCAAGCGCCGCGACTGCCGCGCCGCAAACCTTCGAAATTCGTCCGTTCAGCGGTGCTGTTGGCGCCGAAATCATCGGTCTGGACCTGACCCGTCAGGTCAACGGAGAGGATTTCGCCCGGATCCATCGTGCGCACCTGGATCACCACGTTGTGGTGTTCCGCGACCAGCGCATCACCCCGCAACAGCAGATCGACTTCAGCCGCCGTTTCGGCGTGTTGCAGATCCACGTGCTCGAGCAATTCCTGCTGGCCCATCACCCGGAAATCCTCATCGTTTCCAACATCGTCGAAAACGGCCAGAACATCGGCCTCGGCGATGCCGGCAAGTTCTGGCACTCCGACCTCTCCTACAAAGAGCTGCCGAGCCTAGGCTCGATGCTGCATGCCCAGGAGTTGCCGTCCGAGGGTGGCGACACGTTGTTTGCCGACATGCACAAAGCCTGGGAAAACCTGCCCGAAGCGCTGCGTAAAGCCGTAGAAGGGCGCTCTGCTGCGCACTCCTATACCGCGCGTTACAGCGAGACCAAATTCGAAGGCAACTGGCGTCCGACGCTGACCCCGGAGCAACTGGCGCAGGTCGCCGAAGTGGTGCACCCGATCGTCCGCACCCATCCGGAAAACGGCCGCAAGGCGTTGTTCGTCAGCGAAGGCTTCACCACGCGCATCGTCGGTTTACCCGAGGACGAGAGCAAACAACTGCTCGCCGAGCTCTACGCCCACAGCGTGCTGCCGCAAAACATTTACCGCCACCAGTGGCAGCCCCACGACATGGTGTTCTGGGACAACCGTTCGCTGATCCACCTCGCCGCCGGCTGCCCTGCGCACCTGCGCCGCAAGCTGTATCGCACCACCATCCAGGGCGACGCGCCTTTCTGATTTGCCGGAGATTCGATCATGTCCAAACGTCTTCCATTTGCACCGCTGGCCGCCGCCATCGGTCTGGGTTTCAGCCTGATTGCCGGCAGCCTCGTGGCGCCGACCCTGGCCCACGCCGAAGGTGAAATCCGCATCGCCGAACAGTTCGGCATTGTCTATTTATTGCTCAACGTGGTGCGGGATCAGGGCCTGATCGAGAAGTACGGCAAACAGGAAGGCCTCGACATCAAGGTTGACTGGACGCAGCTCTCGGGTGGCGCGGCGGTCAATGATGCGCTGTTGTCCGGTTCCATCGACATTGCCGGTGCCGGCGTCGGGCCGCTGCTGACTATCTGGGATCGCACCCACGGCAAACAGAACGTCAAGGCCGTGGCCTCGCTGGGCAACTTTCCTTACTACCTGGTGAGCAACAATCCCAAAGTCAAAACCATTGCCGACTTCACCGAGAAGGACCGCATTGCGGTGCCGGCGGTGGGTGTTTCGGTGCAGTCGCGCTTCCTGCAATACGCGGCGGCCAAGCAGTGGGGGGACAAGGAATTCAATCGCCTCGACAAATACACCATCGCCGTCCCACACCCGGACGCCACCGCTGCGTTGATCGCCGGCGGCACCGAGTTGACCGGACACTTCTCCAACCCGCCGTTCCAGGATCAGGCGCTGCAGAATCCGAACGTGCACGTGGTGCTCAATTCCTACGACATCCTCGGCCCGAACTCGCCGACGGTGCTGTTCGCCACCGAGAAATTCCGCAACGACAATCCGAAGACCTACAAGGCCTTCGTCGAAGCGCTGACCGAAGCAGCGCAATTCGCCCAGAACGATAAAGGCGCGGCGGCAGACACTTACATCCGCGTGACCAAGGCCAAGATCGATCGCGCCGAACTGCTGAAAATCATCGACAACCCGCAGTTCGAATTCAGCGTCACGCCGAAAAATACCTATCCACTGGCTGAATTCCTCTACCGCGTCGGTGCGATCAAGAACAAACCGCAATCGTGGAAGGACTACTTCTTCCAGGACGCCAAACCGCTGCAAGGGAGCTGATCGAGATGAACGCCCCCTTGCAAGGCCACGCGGCCAGCAACCCGATCGCCAGTACGCAAGCGCTGCTGGCGGTGGACAACGTCAGCCTTGAATACCGCACCCCGCAACGGGTGGTGCGGGCCACCCATCAGGTCAGTTTCGAGATCGATCCGGCGGACCGCTTTGTGCTGCTCGGCCCGTCCGGCTGTGGCAAGTCCACTTTGTTGAAAGCGGCCGCCGGTTTCATCGCGCCGAGTGAAGGCGAGATCCGCCTGCAAGGTCAGCGGGTCGAGGGGCCGGGTCCGGACCGGATCGTGGTGTTCCAGGAATTCGATCAACTGCCACCTTGGAAAACCGTCAAACAGAACGTGATGTTTCCGCTGCTGGCCTCGCGCACCTTGAACAAAAAAGACGCCGAGGAACGCGCGCTGCACTATCTGGAAAAGGTCGGCCTGGCGGCGTTCGCCGACGCTTATCCACACACCTTGTCCGGCGGCATGAAGGCGCGGGTGGCGATTGCCCGGGCGCTGGCGATGCAGCCGAAAATCCTTCTGATGGACGAGCCGTTTGCCGCACTGGATGCGCTGACCCGGCGCAAGATGCAGGAAGAATTGCTGCTGCTCTGGGAAGAAGTGCGCTTCACCTTGCTGTTCGTCACGCACTCGATCGAAGAGGCGCTGGTGGTCGGCAATCGCATCCTGCTGCTGTCGCCCCACCCGGGGCGGGTGCGCGCTGAAGTGCACAGCCATCAATACGATCTGCAAAGCCTCGGTGGCGTGGCGTTTCAGGAATCGGCGCGGCGCATTCATCGTTTGCTGTTCGATGAAGGCCAGTCGCCGGAAACCGAGCGCGACCACCACTTCAACGACATTCGCATCGCTTATTGAGCGCTGGAGGATTGCCCGATGAGCCAACCATCGTCTGTACGACAAGAATTCGAAACCGTCCTTGAACCGCTGACCAGCGTGCCCCTCGAGCGCGAATTGCCGCTGGGCCAACGCCTGTGGCAACAGGGCTGGCTGCGCAAAAGCCTGATCCTGATCCTGCTGGCGATCCTCTGGGAAGTGATCGCAAGGGTGCAGAACAACGACTTGCTGCTGCCGAGTTTCCTGCAGACCGGTCACGCGTTGTACGACGGCCTGCTCAGCGGCGAGTTGCTGGGCAAGGTGTGGATCTCTTTGGTGGTGCTGATCAAGGGCTACCTGATCGGCATCGTGCTGGCGTTTGCCCTGACCACGCTGGCGGTATCGACCCAGTTTGGCCGGGATCTGCTGAGTACCCTGACTTCGATGTTCAACCCGCTGCCGGCGATTGCCTTGCTGCCATTGGCCTTGCTCTGGTTCGGGCTGGGGCAGAACAGTCTGATTTTCGTGCTGGTGCATTCGGTGCTGTGGGCGCTGGCGCTGAATACCTACGCCGGTTTCCTCGGCGTCTCGGAAACCCTGCGCATGGCCGGGCGCAACTATGGATTGAAGGGCATGCGGTTTGTGCTGTTCATCCTGATCCCGGCGGCGTTGCCGTCGATTCTTGCCGGGCTGAAAATCGGCTGGGCGTTTGCCTGGCGCACGCTGATCGCCGCTGAACTGGTGTTTGGCGCGACCAGCGGCAAGGGCGGCCTGGGCTGGTACATCTTCCAGAATCGTAATGAGCTGTACACCGACAAGGTCTTTGCCGGGTTGGCGGTGGTGATCCTGATTGGCTTGCTGGTGGAGAACCTGGTGTTTGATACGTTGGAGCGGGTGACGGTGAAGCGCTGGGGCATGCAGCGGTAATGTGTATTGAGTGAGTTGGCCCCATCGCTGGCAAGCCAGTTCCCACAGGGGTTTCGGCGGCCATAGACTTTGTGGAAGCTCACAATCCTTGTGGGAGCTGGCTTGCCAGCGATGGCGTCCTTGCAGCCACCACCAGACTTGAGGGATGTTTGCTAGCATTGCACCCAGATCAATCCTGATCAGTCACGAGTGCTCTGCATGCAACTTCCGGACATGAACCTGCTGGTTGCCCTCGACGCCTTGCTCGACGAGGGCAGTGTGGTAGGCGCCGCGCGGCGGATGAACCTCAGCCCCGCCGCCATGAGCCGCACCCTGACACGCATCCGCGAAGCCATCGGCGATCCGATCCTGGTGCGTGCCGGCCGCGGCCTGGTGCCAACCCCCAAAGCGCTGGCGTTGCGCGAGCAGGTGCGCGATGTGGTCGAGCAGGCGGCGCTGTTGTTCCGCTCCGCTGATACGGTAGAACTCGGTACCCTGCGCCGACGTTTCAGCATCCGCGCCAACGATTTTTTCATCGGCGTCTACGGCGGCAAGCTGTTCGACACCCTCGACCAGGTGGCGCCGCACTGCGAGTTGCGCTTCGTCCCGGAAGGCGATGGCGACGATGAGGCGCTGCGCGAAGGGCGCATCGACCTGAGTGTCAGCAACACTCGCCCGGTGACCCCGGAAGTCAAAGTGCAAAACCTGTTTTCCACGCATTTCGTCGGTCTGGTGCGCGAGGATCATCCGTTACTCGAAGGCGAAATCACCGCAGAGCGTTATGCCGGTTATTCCCATATCAGCATGTCGCGCCGTGGTATTGCCCGTGGCCCCATCGATACCGCGCTGAATGCTCTGGGCCTGGAGCGGCGGGTGGCGGTGATCGCGCCGAGCTTCCATGCGGCGATGTTTGCCTTGCCCGATTCCGACCTGATCCTGCCGGTGCCCAAGGAAGCGCTGCTCAGCGTGCGCCGACTGGGCCTCAAGCTGCGCTCGTTTGACCTGCCAATTCCGTTGCCGACGCTGATGCTGACCCAGGCCTGGCACCCGCGCTTCGACAAGGACCCGGCGCACCGCTGGCTGCGCGAAACGCTCAAGGCCTGTTGCGATGAAACCTGGTTGGCCGCGCAACCCTGAAAGTCAAAAGATCGCAGCCTTCGGCAGCTCCTACAGGGGAACATATTGCTCTGTAGGAGCTGCCGAAGGCTGCGATCTTTTGCTTTTAACAATTGTGTCTGACGCACTTATAACCTGCCAATAAGTCAATTTTCGTCAGCAGTAAGCCCGACTAAGATGCTCCGGTATTTTTCCACCGGAGTGTGTATTCATGACATCCCTGACGGTCCCGGCGCCCATCGCTGCGGCCAGTCCGGCGACTGCGGCCACGCCACCGGTGTTCGGGGCGCGGATCATCACCGGCCTGGTCGGTGTATTGCTGGCGGTGCTGGTTTCCGGTCTCAACGAGATGGTGACCAAAGTCGCGCTCGCCGACATCCGTGGCGTGCTGAACATCGGGTACGACGAAGGCACCTGGCTGGTTGCCTGTTACGCCGCGACCTCGGTGGCGGCGATGGCGTTCGCGCCGTGGTGCTCGGTGACGTTCTCGCTGCGCCGTTTCACCCTCTGCGCGATCAGCCTGTTCACGCTGCTCGGCGTGCTGTGCCCGTTCGCCCCGAACTACGAAAGCCTGTTGCTGATGCGCACCCTCCAAGGGCTGGCCGGCGGCGCGTTGCCGCCGATGCTGATGACCGTGGCCCTGCGTTTCCTGCCGGCCAATTTCAAGCTCTATGGCCTGGCCGGTTACGCGCTGACGGCCACTTTCGGCCCGGGCCTTGGCACGCCGCTGGCCGGTTTGTGGAGCGAATACGTCGGCTGGCAATGGACGTTCTGGCAAATCATCGTGCCGTGCCTGATTGCGATGGCAATGGTCGCCTGGGGCATTCCGCAGGATCCGCTGCGCCTGGAACGTCTCAAGACCTTCAACTGGAAGGGCCTGCTGCTGGGCTTTCCGGCGATCTGCATGCTGGTGATCGGCTTGCTGCAGGGCAATCGGCTGGACTGGTTCGAGTCGGACCTGATCTGCGGCTTGCTCGGCGCCGGCTCGCTGTTGCTGGTGGCGTTTCTGATCAACGAGTGGTCGCAGCCGATACCGTTTTTCAAGCTGCAGATGCTCGGCATCCGCAACCTGTCGTTCGCGCTGCTGACCCTCGCCGGGGTGCTGGTGGTGTTGCAGGCGGTGGTGCTGATTCCGTCGAGCTATCTGGCGCAGGTGCAGGGCTATCGCCCGGTGCAGACCGCGCCGATCATGCTGATCGCCGCATTGCCGCAGCTGATTGCGCTGCCGCTGGTGGCGGCGCTGTGCAACCTGCGCTGGGTCGATTGCCGCTGGGTGCTTGGCATCGGTTTGAGCATGTTGACGCTGTCCTGTCTGGGCGGCTCGCTGCTGACATCGGAATGGATTCGCGACAATTTCTACGTCCTGCAATGGTTGCAGATCTTCGGTCAGCCGATGTCGGTGCTGCCGCTGTTGATGTTGTCCACTGGCAGCATCCAGCCGCAGGACGGGCCGTTCGCCTCCGCCTGGTTCAACACGGTGAAAGGCTTGGCGGCCGTGGTCGCCACCGGGGTGATCGAAGCGCTGACCACCGCACGTCTGCATTTCCACTCGACCATGTTGATCGACAACCTCGGCAATTCACCGTTGGCTGATCGCAGCGATCCGGGCCTCGCCCATCGCCTGCACGAACAGGCCGTTGTGCTGACCTCCTCGGATCTCTATGTGTGCATGGCCGGCGTCGCGGTGACGCTGATCCTGCTGATTTTCTGGCTGCCGACGCGGATCTTTCCGCCCCGTGCTCCGACCTGATCGCTGTACTGAAACAGAAGGTTTTTATGACGACTCAAGCAAAGCAGAAACTCGCGGTGGCCGTGGCCGCCGCATTGGCGGTCGGCGTGCTGGTGTACCTGGCGATGCCCGGCCTGTTCGGTAAACGCACTCAGCAAAACACCAATGATGCGTTCGTCTCGGCCGACTACACCCTGGTGGTGCCGCGTGTGGCCGGGTTCATCAAGCAAGTGCTGGTGGAAGATAACCAGCAGGTCAAGGCCGGACAATTGCTGGCGCTGATCGATGACCGCGATCTGCGCGCCGCCGCGCAAGCCGCTGACGCGCAAACCCTGGTCGCCCGCGCGCAGTTGCAGAACGCCAAGGCGACTCTGGAGCGGCAGACGTCGGTGATCGCTCAGGCCCAGGCCTCGGTAGTCTCGGCCAAGGCGGAAATGGCTTTCGCCCAGCAGGAACTCAATCGCTACAACCATTTGGCGGGTGTCGGCGCCGGCACGGTGCAGAACGCGCAGCAGGCGCGTACCCGCATCGATCAGGCGAGCGCACGGCTGGATACGGCCAGCGCGAAACTGGCGGCCGAGCGCAAGCAGGTGGACATTCTCACGGCGCAGCGCGATGCCGCCGAAGGCAGTTTGAAACACGCCCAGGCGGCACTGGAAATCGCCAGTTTCGAACTGTCCTATACGCGTATCACGGCGCCGCAGGACGGCATGGTCGGCGAGCGTGCAGTGCGCGTCGGCGCCTATGTCACACCGGGCAGCAAATTGCTGGCGGTGGTGCCGTTGCGCCAGGCGTATGTAATCGCCAACTTTCAGGAAACCCAGCTGACCAACGTGCAGCCGGGCCAGGCCGTCGAAGTGCGGGTCGACAGCCTCGGCGGCGAAGCCTTGAGCGGTCGCGTCGAAAGTATCGCGCCGGCGACCGGGGTGACCTTCGCCGCCGTGAAACCGGACAACGCCACCGGTAACTTCACCAAGGTCGTGCAGCGGATTCCGGTGAAGATCCTGCTTGAACTGGGTCAGCCTTTGGCCGAGCGGCTGCGGGTGGGCATGTCGGTGGAGGCGAGCATTGATACCCGGCGTTCGGCGCCGGCGGTGCGTGAGGTGACGCAGCGATGATTCCGCGTAAAAACCTGTGGCGAGGGCGTTTGCTGCCGCTGGGTTGCGCAGCGATCCTGAAAATCGCGAGCGCCACGCACTCGAGCGGGAGCAAGCTCCCTGGCCACAAAAGTCTGTTTCAGGCACTTGTTGTGGTGAGCTTGTTTGGCCTCAGCGCCTGCACCGTCGGCCCGGACTTCCACAAGCCCGAAGCCACGCAAATCGCCGAATGGGCCAAACCCGCCAAGTCCGCCCCCAGCCAAGTGGTCAGTGAACCCCTGAACGAACGCTGGTGGGACGTGTTCCACGATGCGCAGCTCTCGGCCCTCACCCAGCGGGCGATGAGGAGCAACCTCGACCTGCAACGGGCCAGTAGCCGCTTGCAACAAAGCCGCGCGGCACGCCAGGTGATCACCGCAGATCGCTATCCAAACACCGCCGCTACCGGCAGCTACGCCCGCCAACGCAACAGCGGCAAAGGCTTGAGCGACCCGTCCGGGCACAACGGCGATTCCGCCTTCAACCTGTGGGACGCCGGTTTCTCGGCCTCTTGGGAGCTGGATTTCTGGGGCCGTGTGCGCCGGGAAACCGAAGCCGCCGACGCCAATCTCGAAGTCGCGGAAAACGATCGTCGCGGCGTGTTGCTGGCGGTCCTGGCCGACACCGCGCAGAACTACATTCAACTGCGCGGCGTGCAGAACACGCGGGCGGTCACCGAGCAGAACCTCGATGTCGCCCGCCACAGCCTCAAGCTGTCGCAGTTGCGCCTCAACGATGGTGTGGCGACCGATCTGGACGTCGCCGAGGCCGCTGCGCAGGTCGCGGCCATTGAATCGCGTCTGCCAGCGCTCGAACAACGTCAGTCGCAACTGATCAACGCGATCAGCCTGCTGATGGGCGAACCGCCACAAGCCTTGGCCAACGAGTTATCCACAGACGCCGCGGTACCGCAGTCGCCGCTGCAAGTCGCCATCGGCCTGCCGTCGCAACTGGCTGAACGCCGCCCGGACATCCGTCAGGCCGAGGCGCACTTGCATGCCGCCACCGCCAACATCGGCGTGGCCAAGGGCGATTTCTATCCGCGCATCACCCTGTCCGGCAACCTCGGATCGCAGGCGATGCAACTCAGCGATTTCGGCTCCTGGGGCTCACGCGCGTTCGGTATCGGCCCGCAATTCAGCCTGCCGCTGTTCGACGGCGGACGCCTGCGTGGCATGTTGCAACTGCGCGAAGCCCAGCAACAGGAAGCGGCCATCGCCTACCAGCAAACCGTGCTGCGCGCCTGGCATGAAATCGACGACCAACTGACGGCCTACAACGCCAGCCAGCGCCGCCGTGACAGCCTCGCCGAAGCCGTACGCCAGAACCAGATCGCCCTGCGCACCGCGCAACAGCAATACGTCGAAGGCGTGGTCGATTTCGTCAACGTCCTCACCGTGCAGAGCGCGTTGCTGGCGACGCAGGAGCAGTGGGTAGAGAGTTCGACCGGGGTGTCGCTGGCGATGGTCGGGTTGTACAAGGCATTGGGTGGGGGATGGGAGTCGGCGTATCCGGCGGGGGAGATGGCGCAACGCTGAGATTGCACGAGCGGGAGCAGATCAGCGAATTCGATTTGCTGCAGCAGCTAATCAGTCAATGGGAAGTTTCACCAGTTGAAGTAGGCAATACCTGTTCAACCTGCGAAGTGTTCGATTTTGATTTGTCCGTCAGGAAAGGTCGCGATGATTTCAAGTTCTGTGGGAGCGAGCCTGCTCGCGAAGGCGTCCTGTCAGCCAACAACGACGCTGGATGAACCAGCGCGTTCGCGAGCAGGCTCGCTCCCACAGGTGTGATGTGCAGTCAGCTGAAGGCGAGGGTGTGCTAGATGATCGAGTCGATATCGAGCGTGTGCGGCGCGCCGATCGGGTGCCCGTAAAGTGAGGTCAGCAGCGCATCGTTGCTGGCGTTGTCCGGTGCCTGCGCCAGTTGTTCTTCCTTGAGGTTTTCCGGGTGCGCGCGCCAGCGTTGCACGCTTTCGGCGAGCAGCTCCGGCTGTTCGGCGAGCAGGCCATAGACGTCCGTTGCCCTGACCCGTTTATGCCGCAGCACACTGAGGCGCGCATGGGTGATCTCGATGCGGCTGACTTCGTGGCTGATCGCCTCGATCGTGCGCTCCTGGGTGCGCACGTAGGCCTCTGGTCGGGCCAGAAGATCCTGGCGGGCGGCGCGCAATTGTCGGGTGATGCGCACCAGCGCTTGCTCCACCCATTCAAACTCGCGGTCAGTGACCCGCGTGTGATTCGCCTCATGGGCCTGTTGCCAGCGGCGCAAGGCTGCCCAGCACGCCGGGACATAGCCGCCGACCATCGAGTGATGCCCGGCATTGAAGAGCTGCCGCAACAATCCCGGACGATCCGGCAGGCCGTTTTTCTGCTGCAGCGCGACGGTGCACGCCGCGTGCTGGCTGATGGTGTCGCAGCCCGGCTCCCAGAGAATCGAAGACGACTGCTGACGCCCGAACTCCACCGGCATGGCGTGATGCAGGGTGCCATGGTGATCGTAGGCTTCCCCCGTCCAGTTGGTAATCCCCGCGACGAACACCGACAGCCCGACCGGCACATTGGTAAACATCAACGCCGCGCCAGGCCCGTAAACCCCGGCCTTGGTGTTCATCCAGCTGCCCGGCACGCTGGGCACCGGGTCGTTGTGGTTGACCATGCGGTAATGCACCAGTGGGGCGGCGGCTTTCGTGAAGGCGGTGTCGCCGGCGCGGGGGGCGCCGTAGGTGTAGAGCTGGATGTTGTAGTCTTCGGACCTGCGGCGCAGCATTTCCGCGAGCAGCAGGGTGATCGCACCGCCGAGGCTGTGGCCGCAGATGAGTAGTTTTTGGCCGGCGTAGAATCGGTCTAGATAGCTGATTGCGAATGCCGCGGCTTTTTTTGCAGCTTGGTAGAAACCGCGGTGGACCTGACCCTCACCTTCTTCGAACGGCACTTGTAATGCATCGGCATCGCGCACCCCGTCAGGAATGATCTCGAACGTTCCACGCACTGCGATCAGGATCAGTTCGTCATTGTGAGTGATAAAGGCCTGAGTGTCGGTGGCTTTATTTCCGAGATGCCTGTCGTCGAGAAAGTGAACCTTCTCGGGATGCTCCTGATCCTCCCCAAGGGCCGGATCATTGACCTCATACAGCACCGGATCGAACGGCACGATTTCCAGCCTTCTGGAATACGCCACGTCTTCATACAAGGGGTAATAGGCTTTGCTTTGCGCGGCGTCGACGCGCCACAACTCGTCGGATTTGGCCAAGGCATCGGCGAACCAGTTGCCCACGCTGGGTTGTTCGGGGAAGGTCACCCAGGGTTCCTTGATCGGCGCGGTGGCGGGTTCCTGGCCAAAAGGGCAGTAACTCAGGGTGGCCATCAATGCCAGTTGGTAAAGGTTGAGTGCACAGAACTCCGGCGCCGTCGACAGCATCGGGCGCAAGGCTCGCAACGCGCGCACTTCCAGCACCGTGTGTTTGCGCGAGGCCAGGGCGACGCCGACTTCTGCGTGCTTGCCCATGATCGCTGACAGGCCGCTGTTGGCGGGGTAGTGGCGGTAGACCTCGGGTGGCAGATGAGCGACATGCCGGACCAGATGGCGCACCTCCACCTGGATGTATTCGTCGCCGTTCGGTACGGGTTGTTCGCGGTTACGGGTGGCGTCCGGATTACGGTAACGGGTTTGTTCGGCGCGAACCTGGAGTTCGGTGATTTTCAGGGGGTAGTGGGTTCTAGCCTGCAAATAGTTATAGAACTTGTCTTGACCTTCGTAAGCTTGATCGAAACATAAGGCAATCGGCCCGGCACAATAGCTGTCGACTTTGCCGATTCCGTTGATATCCAGATACCCATTGAATGTTTGTCCCTCTGAATCGACCGCAACATAGGCCAATCCCCCATAAGCTTCCCCCGAGCCACACTCATCGACCAGTTGAAAACTGCTCCAGTTGCCTTGTGCGGGGCAGCTCAGCAGGCGGCTGTTGAGCGGTGATTGCAGGTCCTTATCAAGTGACGTCATGTGGAACACTCCTTATTCCGTGCAGCCGGGATAAATGGTGCAGATGCGCCCATCCACCATCTGGAAGGTGCTGAAATCGGTGTGGTTGCCGAAGCAGAAGGCGTACTGGTCTTCGAAGTTGTCGCCCATGCAGCGTTTCCAGCCGTTCGGAACTTTGATCCAGGTCTTGCCGATGGCAGGCCTTTCTTCCGCCGCCAACTTGATCTTCATCCGCACGGTTTTTCCCGGCAGTTGGTCGAGGGTGTAGGCAGCAAACGGGCGACCTCGGGCGAGCGCGCCAAGCTCATCGGTTTTTTTGCAGTCGAGGAGTTTTCGCAGGATGCGAGGCTTGCCCGATGTGCGGAACAGCCACTGACACTGGCCGTAAAACTTGCTTTCAGCCTCATCGTTAAAGGCGCCCTTGTAACGGGCTTCCAGTTCCTCGCGTACAGCGACTACTGCGCTGTCACCGTTGATGTCACTCCAGCCCTTGCCATATGCAGCCTTGATTTCTACATCGATCTTCCAGATCACCAACGGGCACCCTTTGACCGTCCTGTAGATGGCAATTTCTGAAACAGGCTCGTAGTGCTCGCGCCACTTCAAGTTGTAGCCAACCGCAGTATTTCGCCCGTCCGGGACGGTGCAGGTTTCGCCTTTTGCGGGCACGTATTTGGCGATGGCTTCATAAGAAAACCCCGGCGGCAAATCAGCCGTGAAGGTGAAGCTGTTGGGCGGACTGCTCTTGCAGCCGGCCATAAGAGCGAAGCAACCCCCCAGCACCGCCATGCATCGCAAGCGAGGCCCGGTGAGGCCGTTGTGCAAAGTCTTTTCAAGTGACGTCATGTGGAACACTCCTTATTCCGTGCAGCCGGGATAGATGATGCAGATACGGCCATCGACCATCTGGAAGGTGCTGAAATCGGTGTAATTACCGTTGCAGTAGGCACGCTGGTCTTCAAAGCCGTTACCCATGCAGCGCTTCCAGCCGTTGGGTACCTTGACCCAGGTGTCTCCCCAACCAGGTCTTTCTTCCGCCGCCAACTTGATCTTCATCCGCACGGTTTTTCCCGGCAGTTGGTCGAGGGTGTAGGCAGCAAACGGGCGACCTCGGGCTAGCTCGCCAAGCTCATCGGTTTTTTTGCAGTCGAGGAGTTTTACGATGCGGCGGTACGGTCCCATCGTGCGGAACAGCCACTGACATTGGCCGTAAAAGCGGCTTTCACCGGTTTCGTTGAAAGTGTCCTTGTACTTTTCTTCCAGCTCCCCGCGTATGGCGACGGCGGCATAGTCCGACGCGAAGTCACCCCGGTCTTTCCCATAGGCGAAGTAGATTTCCAGATCAATTTTGCGAATCACCAACGGGCAGCCGCGCACGGTTCTGCGAATAGCTATTTCGGAGGCGGCCACATAGTTCTCACGCCACTGCAGGTTGTACCCCACAGCGGTATTCCGGCCGTCCGGAACGCTGCAGGTTTCACCTATGTCGGGTTCGTATTTGGCGACAGCCTGATAAACAAACCCCGGCGGCAAATCAGCCGTGAAGGTGAAGCTGTCAGGCGCACTCGACACACAGCCCAACAACATCCCCATGCCGCCCACCCACCCGGCATGTCGAAAAAATCGTTTCACTGCGCGCCCTCTCCACCCATCGTTTTCACCCAATGGCTCACCCGTTCGAAATGCTCCTGCGGCGTTTCCCCGGGGCGCACTTGCCATTGCGCATCAACGCCGTGAGCAGGCCTTCGCAAGCTGTGGATCAGCAAAAACTCCAACTGCTGCGCTGTCTGCCAACCCCATTCATCTGCCTGCTCGAGACGTTCACGCAGCCAGATATCCGGTGGCTGTGTTCGCGCGAGTTCGGCGTAGGCCTGTTCGTGTTCGGCCAGCAGAAAACGGTGAGCGTTGAGCTGGCGAATCTCGCGGGTTTGCGCCGCAGGTGCGGGTGTTTGCAGCCACGGTGGAGACTCCGGCAACGGGTGGCGGCCGGGCGCCGGGTTGTCGCTGCTCTCCCAGCGTGAGCCCTGCCAGTAACACACGCTAAGGGTCGGACCGAGGTAGGTCGGGATGTCCTCGGTCGGCAGATACGCCAATGTCCGGGTCAGCACGCGGTTGTCGTGAAAGCGATACAGCGCCTGATGCGGGCGGGCACCGATGATCAGCCGTTGCTGCCAGTGCTCGACCCACGCGGACAGGGAATTTTGAGGCAGGCTGAACAGCCAGCCCCAGTTGTCCTGCGGGCGGGCGAGCAGCGGCGCGATGCGCTTGTCGTCGTACCGTTCAAGGGCGAAAACAAACGGCCCGTTGTCCGCCAGTTCGGCGGCGGGCGTGTCTTTGTAGAGGATGCGGTAATGCTCGAAGTCGCTGGTCTGCAGCAATAGCCGACGAACGTCCTGTTGTTGCGAGTCGAGCAGCACATACAGGCCATGCCCTGATGCGAATTGGCGGTTCATCCAGTGGCGCGGGAATGCGTCGTTCATGCGACGTTCTCCCGTGGCAGGCAGACGCCATCACGGCAGGCTTCGCAAAGCGCGCAGAACGTCGCTCCCATTGCGTTGTTGTCCGCCAGCAGTGCGAGTTGCGTGGACGCCAGCACGGGTGGCAATGGAGGTGGGGCCGCCAGGTCGTCGACGCCATCGGGCATCGAGACCCGCGCCGGCGCGACCGCCTTTGGACTGCCGCCGACCTGGATGGCACTGCTGCTGAAAATGCCGCCGTGACCGATCACCAGATGCTCGCCGCCGACCGTGAGGCTGATGCTGTTGCCGGCGTTGAGTACCAGATGATCACCGGCATTGAGGTGGATTTGCCGACCGGCTTCGATCGTCTGCAACTGATCGACACGGCTATGGCTGTCACCGCTGACGTGCAGGTGGTCGCTGGCGTGGAGCCGGGTTTTGCGGTCGCCGTGCACAGTGCGGTGTTCTTCGGCCTGTAACACGCTGATGCTGTTGCCCTTGATAGTCTCGTGGCGTTCGTTGCCGACGTTCAGGCGGCTGTCGTTTTCCACTTTGTGTTCAAGGTCGCGCTGGGCGCGCAGGTAAATCAGCTCGCGACCGGCGCG
This sequence comes from Pseudomonas sp. 86_A, assembly GCF_017491705.1. NCBI lineage: Bacteria > Pseudomonadati > Pseudomonadota > Gammaproteobacteria > Pseudomonadales > Pseudomonadaceae > Pseudomonas > Pseudomonas sp. 86_A. The sequence continues at coordinate 49,112 of NZ_JAFGYS010000012.1, forward strand.
ATCCTCCACATGCAATTCGTTGAAGCCGCCGTTGTCCGGTGAACTGCGCGAGCGAAACACGCTGCGGGTTTTGTGTTCCGGCAGTTCGTAAGGGGCCGGGTTGGCACTGTTGATCAGGCAGCCGCTGACGACCGGGTGGTCCGGGTCGCCGTCAAGAAAACTGACCAGCACTTCCATGCCGACCCGGGGCAGCGTCACGCTGCCATGGGCGTTGCCGGCCCAATTCGAGGCCAGCCGCAGCCAGCAACTGCTGTGGTCGTCGTGGCTGCTCTCGCGATCCCAGTAGAAGTGGACCTTGACCCGCCCGAACGCGTCGCAGTGGATCTCTTCGCCGACTGGCCCGGTAACCACGGCAGTCTGGCTGCCGAAAATTCGCGGCTTCACGAATGATTGCGGCGGGCGGTAGATCACGTCCCATGGCGTGGCGACAAAGTCGTTCCGGTAGCCTTCAACGAAGCCGTCGTCAGCGGCGGCGGTCGCCTCGCCCAGCGTTTCTTCCAGTACCGCGGGCTGTTTGCCGCGGTGATTGACTGCGGTCAGCAGCCACAGTCCGTTGTTTTCCTCGCAGGCGTGCTCGGTGATCGACAGGAAATGCCCGGTCACCAGGCTTGGCTGATTGCTGTGGCCACGGGCCTGCAAATAGTCGGCGCGATGACATTCCAGGGCGCGGTGGGTCAGTTGCTTGCCCCGCGCGCCATCGGTGAAGCGCCCCGGATAGCGATAGTCCTCAAGCACCGGCCGTGCCGCGTCGCTGTCGGGCTGGTGGGTCGCCTCCAGCATGAAGCGGGCCTTGCGAAAATCATGATCGCGGCGCGCGGTCGCCGTGGGGCGGGTTTCTACACGTACCTGCAATTGTTGGATCGCGGGTGTTTCGGCGACCATGCCGTTGTCCTGACGGTAGGGTGTCGGTCGGTCCAGACGCGGGAAGACTGTCTGGTCGTCGCCCAGCACCAGCAGGTGTTTTTCCCGGCTGTGCTGGAAGTGGTAGTGAATGCCTTCTTCCTGACACAGGCGCTGGATGAAGTGCAGATCCGACTCCGCCTGGACGCAGTATTCGCGCGGCGGATAGTCGGCACCGAGATGAAACCGGTGCAGGTCAGGTTGAATGCCGTTGTTCGCCAGAATCCGGGTGATGATCTGCGGCACGCTCATCTGCTGGAACATTCGCTGATTGAAACGATGCTGCAGATACGCAAGGCGCGGAACCAGTGTCAGGCTGTAGCGCGTCAGGCGTTTGCCGCTATCACCGCGGGCGACGCGATTGACCACGCCATGGATGCCACGGCCTTCGAGGTCGAATGCCAGGAACGCCTGTTGGTGCATGAGGCTTTCAAGGCGCAGGTTCGCGCGCTCGCTGACCAGCTCGACCTCGAACCTGTAGGGCTGGCTGATGGATTCGTGGCCGGTGAAGGAGAGGACTTGCAGGTCGTGTTTAACGTCGGTGAGCGAAAGGCTGAAGCAGGCACGGGTGGTCGACATCCTTTATTCCTTGTCCTGTGACGGGGCACAGGCTCTCGGACGTCGATGCAACGCTTGCGCGCCGACCTTCCGTGGTCTTGCGCGAAACAAACGTCTCGGAGCCAGTTTCGTGCAACGCTAACAAGGCCGCCGAAGAAATGATGTCAGACGCTTCCCAAATTGCAGTTACACATTAACCGAGCCGTGGAAACGCAGGATTTTCGGTTGAAGGTGATTTGAAATAATCCAATTGCAGATTGCAGGGGGCGTGCCGAGCGGATTGCCGGATGTCGTGAAACCGCACACCGTCATCGACGGCCCTCCCATGGCTGACCTAAAGTGATGGGCAGGTACGGGACCTTCCGTTCGAGAAAATCCGCAACAAGAGGACGCAATGGCGGCACACAGAGAAACGCCGGTTGGCGACACGCAGGATCCACGCGCTGTCCCCGGGGCATGGTTCGTTGCCTTGCGCCTGATTCGTTGGGCCCGGGAACACTGGCTGTTGCCGATCATGCTGCTGGCGGCGTTGGTGCGTTTTTACGATCTGACGGCGGCGTCGATCTGGTTCGATGAAGGCTCCAGTGTCCTGCTCAGCCAGTTTTCGCTGTCTGAGATCTGGAGGCACGCGGCCCATGACGTGCATCCGCCGCTGTATTTCATGTTGCTGCACGGCTGGATCGGCCTGTTCGGTGACGGCATGCTGTCGATTCGCCTGATGAGCGCCGTGCCGGGGATCATCACCGTCGGGCTCGGGGTATGGCTGGTGGATCTGCTCGCCACCCGCCGCGCCGCGCTGCTGGCCGGGCTGTTGCTGGCGTTGTTGCCCACGGCGGTGCGCTACAGCCAGGAAGTGCGCATGTATTCGCTGCTCGGCATGTGGCTGATCGGCGCGACCATTGCGCTGGTCTACTGGGTCAGGCAACCCCGGCGCCATCGCTACCTGGTGGCCTATGCGCTGCTGATGACGGCGGCGTTCTATACCCATTACTTCACCGCGCTGTGCGTGATCAGTCACTGGCTCTATCTGGCGGCCGTCCGCCTGCAGCCGGGGTATCGGTTGCGCCATATCCAGCGCCCGGCCTGGTGGCTGGCCAACCTGGGCATCGCGTTGCTGTACCTGCCGTGGGTGCCCTATCTGCTTGATCTGTTGCAGCACCTGCCGGAACTCAAGGCCAGTAACGATATTGGCTGGGAAGACCCGGTCAGCCTCAGCTCCTTGCCGTCGATGGTCTGGTCGTTGCTGATTCAGGACGACGGCATGACCTTGCCGGGTTGGCTGTTTTTGCTCCTGCCGGTGGCGTTGGTGGCAGTGATCGGCGTTGCCCTGCGCCGTGATCGCAGCGTGTTTCGCGGCAGCGTGCTGTTGCTGTTCTACAGCGTGCTGCCGATCCTGCTGGTGTATGGCGTGTCGTTCATCTCGCCGGTGTTCATCGAGCGTTACGTGACGGCTTATGCGCTGGGTTTGCCGATGCTGGTGGCGCTGGCGGTCGATCGCCTGTACGCAGGCTCTCGCGTGCTGGCGCTGGCGATTCTGGTGCTGTTTGTCGGGGTCGAGCTGGTGGGTGTGAAGAACAATGCCACGGTCGACAGCAATGATCAGTTCAGCGTGTTGGTCGACTACGTCAACCGGCACTTCGTCGAGGGAGACCGGATCGTCACCAGCGACATGATGTGGTACCTCAGTTACATCTACTACAACCGCACCGACGCACAGATTCGCCTGTACACGCCACCGGCGGCGGACGGGCGTTCCACGCGTCCCAACACTTACGGCTTCGGCACACTGGTCAATGAAGAGGTGTACCTCGATCGGCTTGGCGATTTGTCCAAGGGCAGCACGCGGGCGTGGCTGATCGGGACGCTGGATGAGCCCAATGAATTTGCGGCGTTGCCCGAAGGCTGGCAGCGGCACAGCGATGTCCATGCAGGCGGAGCCTTTGCACGCCTGTATGTCAGGGGCCCAGGCGCCGACAAACCGGTCGAATGATCATCAGCTTGCGCAGGTTCAAGACTTGCCCGACAAATCCGCCATCCCTTTAAGCAACTCAATCGGTAGCGGAAAGACAATCGTCGAGCTCTTGTCGCCGGCAATCGAGCTCAAGGTCTGCATGTAGCGCAGTTGCATGGCGCCTGGCTGGCGGCCCAGCATTTCTGCGGCCTGCATGAGTTTTTCCGAGGCCTGCAGTTCGCCTTCGGCGTGAATCACCTTGGCCCGGCGCTCCCGTTCGGCTTCGGCCTGCTTGGCGATGGCGCGGACCATCGATTCGTTGAGGTCGACGTGCTTGATCTCGACGTTGGCGACCTTGATGCCCCAGGCGTCGGTCTGGGCGTCGAGCACTTGCTGGATATCGATGTTCAACTGCTCGCGCTCGGCCAGCAGCTCATCCAGTTCATGTTTGCCGAGCACCGCGCGCAAGGTGGTCTGCGCCAGCTGGCTGGTGGCCGAGAGAAAGTCTTCAACCTGAATGATCGCCTTCTGCGGGTCGAGGACGCGGAAGTACAGCACCGCGTTGACCTTCACCGAGACGTTGTCGCGGGTGATCACATCCTGCGGCGGCACATCGAGGACGACGGTGCGCAGATCGACCCGGACCATTTGCTGCACCACGGGGATCAGCAGGATCAGCCCCGGGCCCTTGACCTGCCAGAAACGCCCGAGCTGGAACACCACGCCGCGCTCGTACTCGCGCAGAATGCGGAACGTCGACCCGGCCAGGGCGATCACCAACAGCAGCAGTGCAACAAAACCGATTTGCAGACCCATGATCACTCTCCGTGTCGCACCGCGTCAGTCGCGGCGACTTTCAGCAATAAGCCTTTACGCCCGACCACGCGCACCGATTGCCCGGTGTGCAGCGGTGTCGTGCTGTGCACTTGCCAATGTTCGCCCTGCAATTGCACCCAGCCGTTGTGGGTGTTTTCCGCTTGCACGGTGGTCACCGCCGTCACGCTGCCGACCAGTCCGGCATCGCCGCTGACGGCGTGGCGTGGCCGGGTTTTCAAGGCGCGGACAATTAATCCGATCAGCAGCAGGGCGCTGAGCAGGCCAAGGCCAATGATCATCGGCACCGGCAACTCGGCGTTGCCCAGAATCAGCGCGCCGATCACGAACATGATGATCCCGCCGAGGCCGATCACCCCGTAGTTGGGCAACGCGGCTTCAGCGATCAGAAAGGCAATGCCGAGCGTGATCAGCCACAGGCCGACCGGACTGAACGCTGTCAGCGGCACATCAGCCGCGAAGGCCGAGCCGCTGAGCAGCAGTAAAAAGACATACACACAACATCGGCTGTTCACGTGACCCTCCGGGAGAGTCATGAGGTGGTTCTTTGAGTCTAGTTGAGGCTGACGCTGGATGAATTTTGATCAATGAATAGATGTGTCCGGTGAGCGGATTTCCCTTTGCCAGCAGCGTGCCGAACTAGACTCAGCAGAACAGGCACAACGAAGGAGTGCTTCATGGAACAGCCAACCCACAGTCTCCCGTCCTTGTTCAAACAACTGGGTCTGGATAACGACCCGACCAGCATCGACCAATTCATCGCCGCCCATTCGCCGCTCAAGCCCGAGCTGCACCTGGCGGATGCGTTCTTCTGGAGCAAAAGTCAGGCGGATTTCTTGCGCGGCGAGATTCTTGATGATGCGGATTGGGCGGAGGTGGTGGATCAGTTGAATGTGTTGTTGCGTAAGGGGCGGGAGGGGTAACGGTTTAGCGGCCGATGGTTTTGCGGTTGTCTGGGAGGTGTAAATAGACCAGTATAACGACCTCAATTGAGGTCTTTTATTATGCAAAGTGTTCTTGCCGATATGGCAGTCAGTGTTTCCGAATTGAAGAAAAATCCATCAGCGGTGCTGAGTGGCGCACATGGCGGAGCGGTGGCCGTGCTGAACCATAATCGCGTTATGGGCTACATGGTGCCAGCCGATGTTTACGAAGCAATGATGGAGCGGCTTGATGATTTGGAACTGGCCGAAATCATTCGTTCCCGCAGCCATGAAACACCCATTTCGGTAAGCCTGGATGACCTATAAGATCGAGTTTCTCCCGTCTGCGCATAAGGAATGGAACAAGCTGAGTCATACGCTACGCGATCAATTCAAGAAAAAGCTCGCCGAAAGATTGGCGCTGCCGAGGGTGTCGGCGGATGCGCTCCATGGAATGCCTGACTGCTACAAAATCAAACTGAAGGCCTCTGGTTACCGTCTGGTCTATCAAGTGATAGAGGAGCGGATCGTCGTTTCGGTAGTCACTGTAGGAAAGCGCGAGCGCAGCAGTGTTTACGAGAAAGCCAAAAAACGCTGAGTCGTCCAGAGCTCGGCGTTGCTCTTCTCCTGACCACCTATTTGTTTCAAAACTTGACTGAAATTCCCCGCCAATGCGATATTGATAGTTAGCAAACTAACAGTGTGCATTTCCCCGTGCCAGATTCCCTCGACGCCCTCCAGATGAACATCAGCAGTGCCATGGTGGTGGCCGCCAGGCATTGGCGGAAGATCTGCCAGACCACGCTGGTCAACTACGGCATCTCTGAAGCCTGCGCCGTTCCGCTCTTGATGATCGGGCGGCTGGGCGAGGGCGTGCGGCAGGTGCAGGTGGCGCAGGCGGCCGGGATGGAAAGTCCGTCGCTGGTGCGTCTGCTCGATCAGTTGTGCCACGCCGGCTATGTCTGCCGCACCGAAGATGCGCAGGATCGCCGGGCCAAATGCCTGAGCCTGACCGACACAGGCCGCGAGCTGGTGCAAGCGGTGGAAATCGAACTGGTACGTCTGCGTCATGAAGTGCTCGAAGGCATCGACCAGAGTGATCTGGAAGCTACGCTTCGGGTACTGAGAGCTTTTGAGGCGGCCAATCCACCTGTGGTGATCAATTCTTGAACGGTTTTTTCTCTGGCATTCCCCCGGCCCGGGACTGGTTCTACGGGGTCCGTACCTTTGCAGCGTCGATGATTGCGCTGTACATCGCCTTGCTCATGCAAATGCCGCGTCCGTATTGGGCGATGGCTACGGTGTATATCGTCTCCAGCCCGTTTCTCGGGCCGACCAGTTCCAAAGCGTTGTACCGCGCCATCGGCACCTTCCTCGGGGCAGCGGCGGCGGTGCTGTTCGTGCCGATGTTCGTGCAGAGTCCGTATGTGCTGGTGGTGGTGATTGCCTTGTGGACGGGGATTTTGCTGTTTCTCTCGCTGCACCTGCGTACCGCCAATAACTACGCGCTGATGCTGGCCGGCTACACCCTGCCGCTGATTGCCTTGCCGACGGTGGATAACCCGCTGGCGGTGTGGGACGTGGCGGAAGCACGGACCGAAGAGATTTTTCTCGGCATTGCCGTCGCGGCGGTGATCGGCGCGATGTTCTGGCCGCGCCGTCTGGCGCCAGTGTTCAACGACGCGGTGGGCAAGTGGTTCGCCGATGCCACGACTTACAGCCTGAAATTTCTCAGCCGCGATGTGCAGCCGGAACAGGTCACGGCCCTGCGCATGGCCATGGTTGCGAATTTCAACAGTCTCGAATTGATGATCGGCCAGCTGCCTCACGAAGGCGCCCGTCCGCAAACCGTGCGCAACACCAAGGAATTGCGCGGGCGGATGATCCACCTGTTGCCGGTGATCGACGCCCTCGAAGACTCGCTCTACGCCCTTGAACGGCGCACGCCGGAACTGGTGGAAAAGTTTGCCCCGCTGCTGACCGCGACCCAGCTGTGGCTGGGCCATAACGACGCCGACCTGGCGCGTTGGCAGGCCCTCAAGGATCAGCTTCAGGCCTTGCAGCCGAGCTGCGAGGCGCTGGAAGATCGCAAGCAGTTGCTGTTCTCCAACGCGATTTATCGCCTCGGCGAATTCATCGATCTGTGGCAGGACTGCCGCAGCCTGCAGGACGCGATTCTCTGCGATCGTCAGGACAGCTGGCGCGCGGTCTACCGGCACTGGCGCCTTGGGCGGCTGACGCCGTTTCTCGACCGCGGGATGATGCTGTATTCGGTGACATCGACCATTCTGGCAATCATCGTCGCCTCGGTGCTGTGGATTCTGCTCGGTTGGCCGGACGGCGGTAGTGCGGTGATTCTGGCGGCGGTGGCCTGCAGTTTCTTCGCCTCGATGGACGACCCGGCGCCGCAGATCTACCGGTTCTTTTTCTGGACCGGGATGTCGGTGCTGTTCGCCAGCCTCTATCTGTTTCTGATTCTGCCGAACCTGCACGACTTCCCGATGCTGGTGCTGGCGTTTGCGATTCCGTTCATCTGTGTCGGCACCCTGACGGTGCAACCGCGCTTCTACCTCGGCATGCTCCTGACGCTGGTCAACACCTCATCGTTCATCAGCATTCAGGGCGCATACGACGCGGATTTCTTTGCCTTCGTGAACTCCAACCTGGCCGGCCCGATGGGCTTGCTGTTCGCGTTCATCTGGACCCTGGTCACCCGCCCGTTCGGCGTCGAGCTGGCCGCCAAGCGCCTGACCCGCTTCAGCTGGAAGGACATCGTGCACATGACCGAGCCGGCCAACCTGGCCGAACACCGGCAATTGGGCGTGCAACTGCTCGACCGCTTGATGCAGCACCTGCCACGACTGGCGATGACCGGTCAGGACACCGGTATCGCCATGCGTGAAGTGCGCGTGGGCCTGAACCTGCTCGATCTGTTGGCCTACACCCCGCGTGTGACCGGTGCACCGAATGCGCTGCTGCAACAAGTGGTGGCCGAGGTCGGCGAGTATTTTCGCGCCTGTCTGAAGGCCAGCGAACGCTTGCCGGCGCCGAGCCCCTTATTGATGACCATGGACCGCGCGCGCCGTGCGCTCAAAGGCCACGGCGACGAGGAAACCCGTCTAAACCTGTTGCATGCCTTGAGCGGTCTGCGCCTGGCGCTATTGCCCGGCGTGGAATTTGTCAGCACGAGCGATGCCGAAGAACCGCTGCCCGATGGAGCGCCCCTATGATCGGTGATCTGGATATCAGCGGCATTTTCCTGCCGACCGTGCTGGTGTTGATGGGCATCACCTATGTGTTGTTTCTGCTGGTGCACGGCGTGCTCACGCGTGTGCACTTTTACCGTCTGGTCTGGCACCGGGCATTGTTCAACGTGGCTCTCTACGCCGTGCTGTTGTACGGCGTGGACTCACTCAGTCGATACCTGATGACATGAAAAAACCGTTTCTGACTATCGGTCGCGTGGTACTGACCCTGCTGATCGTGACTTTCGCCGTCGTCCTCGTCTGGCGCATGGTGATGTATTACATGTTTGCGCCGTGGACCCGCGACGGGCACATTCGCGCCGACATCATCCAGATCGCCCCGGACGTGTCCGGGCTGATCCAGCAGGTGGAGGTCAAGGACAACCAGTTGATCAAACGCGGCCAAGTGCTGTTCAGCATCGACCAGGACCGTTTCAAACTGGCCCTGCGTCAGGCCAGGGCGGCGGTTGCCGATCGCGAAGAAACCCTCGCCCAGGCGCAGCGTGAAGCCAAGCGTAACCGTGGCCTGGGCAATCTGGTGCCGGCCGAACAGCTGGAAGAAAGCCAGTCGAAAGTCGCCCGGGCGCAATCGGCGCTCGCCGAAGCGCTGGTGGCGGTGGACAGCGCCCAGCTCAACCTCGACCGCTCGGTGATCCGCAGCCCGGTGGACGGCTACGTCAACGACCGTGCGCCACGTGTGCAGGAATTCGTCACGGCCGGGCGTCCGGTGTTGTCGGTGGTCGACAGCAATTCCTTCCACATCGACGGCTATTTCGAAGAAACCAAACTCGACGGCATTCGTATCGGCCAGTCTGTGGATATCCGCGTGATCGGCGACAAGGCCAGGCTGCGCGGGCATGTCGAAAGCATCGTCGCCGGCATCGAAGACCGCGACCGCACCAGCGGCAATAATCTGCTGCCCAACGTCAACCCGGCGTTCAGCTGGGTGCGTCTGGCCCAGCGGATTCCGGTGCGCATTGCCTTTGACGAGGTGCCGGAAGACTTCCGCATGATCGCCGGACGTACCGCCACCGTGTCGATCATCGACGAGCAAAAGCAGGAGCCCGCGCAATGAACAGGGCCCTGATGATCGCCGGGTTGGGCGTGATGCTCTCGGCCTGTCAGATGGTCGGGCCGGACTATCAACTGCCTGCTGACGCGGCGGTGCAGCGCAAGGACTTTCAGGGCGATCTGGCGGTGGAGGGCAAACCGGTGGTGTCAGCGCCGGTGCCCGCCGACTGGTGGCGGTTGTATCGCGACCCGCGTCTGGACCAATTGGTGCAGCAGGCCATGGCCTCCAACACCGACTTGCGCGTGGCGGCGGCGAACCTGTCGCGGGCCCGTGCACAGGTCGATGAAGCCGAAGCGGCCGGTGGCTGGAGCGCCGGGGTGAAGATGGGCGCGCAGCGCTTGCAGGAATCCGGTCAGGCGTTCCTGCTGCCGGAAAAAGTGCCGGTGGCCAATGTCGCTGACATCGGCATCAGCGCCTCTTATCAGTTCGACCTGTGGGGCACGCTGCAACGCGGCATCGAAGCGGCGAAGGCCAATGCCGATGCCACGCAAGCGGCGGCCGACACCGCGCGCATCACCCTGGTGGCGGACGTGGTGCGTGCCTACACCCAGGTGTGTGCCGCCAACGAAGAACGGGAAATCGCCCAGCACTCCCTCGACCTGCAATCGCAAGGCACCACGCTGATTCAGCGCCTGCGCGATGCCGGGCGTGGTGATGAAACCCAGGTCACCCGTTCGCAAACCCAATTCAAATCCTTGCGCGCCGACATGCCGCGTTATGAAGCGGCGCGTCAGGCCGGTCTGTTCCGCCTGTCGATGCTCCTGGCGAAACCGGTCGATCAATTGCCGGCCGGCACCGCCACCTGCGCCGAATTGCCGAAAATCGCCCAACTGGTGCCGGTGGGTGACGGTGCGGCGCTGCTCAAGCGCCGGCCGGATGTGCGTCAGGCCGAACGTCGGCTGGCGGCCGCGACAGCCGGCATCGGCATCGCCACGGGTGAGCTGTACCCGGACATCAGCATCGGCGCGACCATCGGAACCGTCGGCATCGTTTCCGACCTTGGCGATCCGTCGACCAACCGCTGGGGCTTTGGTCCGTCGCTGAGCTGGAAGGTGCCGACCAACGGTGCTCGCGCACGCATCCGTGAAGCCGAAGCCAATACCCAGGGCGCGCTGGCGCATTTCGACGGTGTGGTGCTCAACGCCATTCGCGAAACCCAGACCGGCCTGGCCCAGTACAGCGCGCTGCTGCAACGCCGCGATGCGCTGGCCGATGCCGAGCAATCGGCAAAACTGGCGGCGGACCAGACCCACCGCTTCTTCCAGGCCGGGCGTGAGTCGTTCCTCGCCGACCTGCAAGCGACCCGCACCTACACCGACGTCACCGCGCAACTGGCCGCCGCCAACACCCAGGTCGCCATGAGCCAGATCGATTTGTTCCTCGCGCTGGGCGGCGGTTGGGAAAGCGGACGAACGCAAGCTTCAAGCGCCAGCAAACCCTGAAGCCGTTGCTATGCTTTGAAGTGTTGGAAGGGCGCCCCGAGCACGGCGCCCTTCCAGCGCACATTGCTAGCGCTGGTCTAGGGGAAACCAATAATGAAAAACCCTTACGCTCTCGGCTTCTGGTGCGCCCTGGTAGCGCTGGTGCTGCTGTCGGCCACCTATTTCTACGGCATCATGCTGGCCCACCAGATCGACAAGGCCATGGTGTTCCTCGACAGCGCCACCGCGTTGATCGCGGTGATGGCCATCGTGGTGGTGGCCTGGGCGTCGATCCAGGTGCAGCGGGTCAAGAAAAGACAGCTTGAACAAGGCAAGACCCTGGTGCTGATCTGGGACACCAAAGTCGCCCTGCGCCGGGTCGAAACCGTGTTCGACCGCTACTTCTGGGGCAGCTACTGGCAACCGGGGCGCACCTTCGCCGAAGTCATGGGCGAACTCACCGGCACGCCGCTGGAAAAAAGCCTCGAAGCCCTGAAAAAGCAGTGCCTGGAACTCGACAAGCAAATTGCCGATGAAGGCTGGCACTGGCTCAACAATGCCCGCGAACTGTCGGATGTCGCCACGGCCATGGCCCGTGAACGCTATCAACTGGATTTCTGCGACCCCCGGGCCGACGGGCCGGGCGGGGCGGTGATCGATCGCGACTTTGAAGTGCTGGTGTACACCTGGACCGCACGGCTGAAGAGTTTTGATCATCAACTCGACGAGATCGAGGTGCAGTATTCCTGATCTTTTGCGAATCCAGTGGCCCTATCGCGAGCAGGCTCACTCCTACAGGGGAACGCATTCCAATTGTAGGAGTGAGCCTGCTCGCGATAGCGTCCTCAAAAACACTGCAACTCTCCCTGCCTGTCAGCTGTCCACTCTCCCCATAGACACTCTTTAACCTTTAAACATTGGGCCGCCTCGCGCTGCCAGTGCTAATCTCCACCGCTAATTTCAGCGGAGTCGAGCCGCGACCCGGTCACGGGTTCAGGGAAGACGACCACATTTTCAGCCACGGACATTGATCAGGTCATTCATGAATAAATCAGCAGGCGTGCTTCTCGGGATTGTTGTTGCCATCGGTGCCATCAGCGCTGGCGGGGCCTGGTATACCGGGACCAAGATCGAAGGCGTGCTGAACAACGCCGTCACCAACGCCAACAAAGAGCTGCAGACCGCGATGGCCGGCTCCAATGGCACCGCGTCGCTGGAACTGGTGTCGCTGGAGCGTCACACCTTCACCAGCACCGCGCACTACCGCCTCAAGGGCGAAGGCGAGATGTTCGGTGACAAGCCGGTCGAGCTGCTGTTCGTCGACCACATCGAGCACGGCCCGCTGCCGTTCTCGCGTCTGGTATCGCTGAAGTGGCTGCCGGTCATGGCCACCAGCAACTACGAGCTGGAAAAGAGCCCGGCCACCGAAAAATGGTTTGCCGCCACCAAAGGCGCCGCGCCGCTCAAAGGCGTGACCAGCATCGGCTACGACGAATCCACCACCAGTACCCTCGATCTGCTGCCGTTCGAAACAGCGCTGGATGAGCAGTCGAGCCTTAAATTCTCCGGCCTGACCATGAACATCTCCGCCAGTGCCCAGGCGCAGAAGGTCAAGGCTGACGGTTACATGGACAGCCTGAAACTGGTCACTGTGGCGCAAGACCAGGCGCCTGTGCAGGTCGAACTCAACGGTCTGACCCTGGCCAGCAACCTCGCCAAGAGCAGCTACGGCTACTACACCGGGGAAAACACCCTCGAGCTGACCAACAGCAAAACCACCTTCGGGCCCAAGCAGTCGGTACTCGGCGTGAAGAGCTTCGAAATGAAGAACCTCACCGAAGAGAACGGCACCAACGCCTCCGGCCGCGCCGACTACCAGGTCGGCGAAGTCACTCTCAACGACAAGAAAATCGGTTCGGCCAGCATGGCCATGAGCCTGAAGAACCTCGACATCCCGTCGGCGATGTCGCTGATGCAGGTCTACCAGACCAAATTGCAACCGTACGAGAAGGAAGCGGCGGCCGCTGCCGAAGCCGGCCTGCCAGCCCCGGAACTGAACCTGACCGAAGCCGAGTCGGCACAGGTCAAGGCTGACCTGCAGAAACTGCTGGGCGCCAGCCCTCAGATCGCCCTGGAAAACCTGTCGCTGAAGACCGCCAACGGTGAAAGCCGCGCCAGTCTGGTGATCGACCTGGCCAAACCGCAGTCGATGGACCTGCCGCCGGATCAACTGGGCAAGCAGTTGATCGCGCTGCTGGACCTGAATATCCAGGTGTCCAAGCCAATGCTGGTCGATCTGCTCAGTGTGCAGGCGCAGCTCGATGGTCAGACTGATGCCAAAGCCATCGTCGATGGGGCCAGCGGCGCAGCCGATATGTTCTCCGGCATGGCGGTCGGTTCGCAGCTGGCGACCATCGACGGCACCAACGTCGTGACCAAACTGCATTACGCCGCCAATCAGGTGGAATTCAACGGCCAGAAAATGACCGTTGAGCAGTTCGTCGGCTTCCTGATGAGCAAGTTCGCTGGCGTCACGCAAGTGCAGTAATACTGCGTTCTAAATAGCAACGCCCGGCCTCTGTATCCCGCAGACGCCGGGCGTTTTGCTGTCTGGCATTCGGCTTTTCGGCTGAGCCGGCACCTCGATTCTGAACAATTATTGTGTTCCGAATATTCGACTACGCTTGCATGCAAGACTGCCTGACTAAGCTTGGCCGAGTGCTCTCGACTCGGCCGCCGTTACTAATGGGCAAGGGGGGCATTGCGACCCGGCTGGCCATGTAAGGATGCTGACGAATGCCGCGTATTGATGTGCCTGTTCTACATCGTGGTTTACGCCCGTTGTTTCGCGTCGCGCTGTGCAGCCAGTTGCTCTGGCCGGCACTGGCGTTTGCCGATACGCCCTATGATCAGATGGTGCGCGACGCCCGTGCCGGGCAGACCACGCCTGCGCTGAACGTACTGCGTCAGGTGCCGTCCGGCCAGGCGACCACCGGCCAGATCAGCGATCACCTGCAGATCGCCAGTTGGGCAGGCCTGGATGCCGAAGTGGTGCAGGTCTATGAAACCCAGGGCCGTGACCGGGCGCTGCCGGTGCAGGCCCTGACCGCCACCGCCCGTGCATACCGCAACCTCAAGCGTTGGGACCAGGCGATCCAGGTCTACAACAAGGCCCTGGCCCTGGAACCGGACAACGCCGACCTGCAATTGGGGCAGGCCCTGACGCAGGCGGACTCTGGCAAACCCGACGAAGCCGTAGCCCGTGCCAAGGCGATGGTTGCCGCCAAACCGGATGATGCCTCCCGTCGTCTCGCGCTGGGCTACGCCCTGACCCGCGCCGGCAAGCAGTACGACGCCCTGTTTGAATACGATCAAGCGTTCATCCGCGCCGGCAGCAAGCCGGACGTCGCCCGTGAATACGTGGTCGCCCTGCAAAAGGCGCGTCTGCCGGAACCGGCGCTGCGTCTGGCCAATCAACGTCCCGGGCTGATCGACCCGGTGACCCTGCGCCGCCTCGAAGGCGATCTGGCCGCCGAGCGCGTGCGTCTGGCGGAATTCGCCTCGCGCAGCGAAAAAGAACGCTACGTGATTGCCGACCGCGCGCTTGCCGATTACGACAAGTTGCTTGCCACCTGGACCCCGGATGCCAGTGCCCACGAAGACGTGACCCGCTGGCGCATCGACCGCATGGGCGCGCTCAAGGCCCGCGCGCGCACCGCGGATGTCATCAGCGAGTATCAGAAGCTGCAGGCCGAAGGCGTGAAGATTCCGACCTACGCCCTGCGTTGGGTGGCGGCGTCGTACCTGGATCAGCGCCAGCCGGAAATCGCCACCGATCTGTATCGTCAGGTGCTGTCGGCGCCGGACGCCGATGCCGGCGATCGCCTCGAAGACAGCACGGCGCTGTATTACTCGCTGCTGGAAAGCGACCGCGCCGAAGAGGCGCGCAAAGTCGCCGAGGATCTGGCCAGGAGCCAGAAACCGCGGGTCGAACTCAAGGGCCTGCCTATCGGCAACCCCAACGACGAATGGATGGACGCCCAGCAACTCGCGGCGCAGGCCGGCACCTACGGCTCCGACTTGCCCCACGGCGAGGAGCGCCTGCAAACACTGGTCGATCAGGCACCGGGCAACGTCGGCCTGCGTCTGGCCCAGGCCGACCTGTATCTGGCCCGGCAGTGGCCACGCCGCGCTGAAACCCAGCTCAAGGAAACCGAGAGCATGGTGCCCCGCGATATGGGCCTTGAAGTGGCCCAGGCGCGCACCGCGATGACCCTGCAGGAATGGCGGCAGATGGATGCGCTGACCGATGACGTGGTCGAGCGTTTCCCGGACAACCGTCAGGTGCAGCGCGCGGCCCGTGAGCGCGAAGTCCACGACATGTCCGAACTGCGCGTCGAAGCCTACGGCGGCAAGGCCAATGGCGGCGGCAACAGCGGTGCCGGTGCGGTCAGCGGCAGCCGTGATTTCGGTATCCAGAGCACCCTCTACAGCCCGCCAATCGATGAAGACTGGCGCGTGTTCGTGGGTGCCGGTTATGCCACCGGTGACTTTGCCGAAGGCACCGGCACCGACCGCTTCCAGCGCGTTGGCCTGGAACGGCGTACCCGCGACATGAGCCTGGAAGCCGAAGTCTCCAACCACGACTACGGTTACGGCGCCAAACAGGGCGCGCGCATCGCGATTGCCCGCGACATCAACGATCACTGGCAGTACGGCGGCAGTTTCGCCTATCTGTCGGCCGAGACGCCGTTGCGTGCGCTCAACAGCGACATCAAGGCCAACGGCGGTAACGCATTCATTCGCTGGCGCGCCAACGAGAGCCGCGAGTGGAAATTCTCCGTCAGCCCATCGCACTTCAGCGACGGCAACAACCGGGTCGAAGCCTTGCTCACTGGACGTGAGGGCGTTTATAGCGCGCCGAACGTGCAGGTCGATGCCGGTCTGGAAGTCGGCACCAGCCACAACTCCCTGTCCGAGGACGTGCCGTACTTCAACCCGAAGTCGGACTTCAGCGTCATGCCGACGGTCAACGTCAACCATGTGCTCTACCACCGTTACGAAACCTCGTGGAGCCAGCAATTCCAGGCCGGCGCGGGCACTTACAGCCAGCGTGATTACGGCACTGGCGGCATGGCGATGCTCGGTTATGGCCAGCGTTATGCCTGGAACGACGTGTTCGAGGTGGGCGGTTTGTTCAGTGTGATCAACCGGCCCTACGACGGTGATCGGGAGACCGATCTGCGTCTGCTCGTCGACCTCACTTTCCGCTTCTAGAAGAGTTTGAAGATGCCTTTGATGACGCGTTTCATCCTTCTGCTGGGAGTGCTGCTGATCAGCGCCTGCGCCCAGCAAGCCCCGGCCTTCGCGCCGCCGTCGCAACGTCCGGTGGCGGCCAATGAAAAACCATGGCCGAAAAACCATGTGCTGGGCATCGCCTATCACGATGTCGAAGACCGCGACCCCGATCAGGCCGTGGTGGCCGTGCGCACCGAGCGCATGATCGAGCAGCTCGCGTGGCTGCGCGAGAACGGCTATAAGCCGGTCACCGTCGATCAGATCATGGCCGCACGCAAGGGCGGCCCGGAACTGCCGCCCAAAGCGATCCTGCTCAGCTTCGACGACGGTTATTCGAGCTTCTACACCCGCGTGCTGCCGGTGCTGCGCGCCTATAACTGGCACGCCTTGCTGGCGCCGGTGGGCACCTGGATCGATACCCCTCTGAATCAACCCGTGGATTTCGCCGGTGCGCCGCGAGCGCGCTCGGACTTCCTGACCTGGGACCAGGTGCGCGAGATCTCGCAATCGGGGCTGGTGGAAATCGCCGCGCACACCGACGCCAGTCACAAAGGCATCCTTGCCAACCCGCAGGGCAACATGCAGCCAGCGGCGGCGACTCGTCGCTACGATCCGGTCACCAAGCGCTATGAGTCCGAAGAGGATTTCCGCGCACGGATCCGCAACGACGTCGCGACCATCTCGGAAAAGATCCGCAAGGTCACCGGCAAGAAGCCGCGCATCTGGGTCTGGCCGTACGGCACGGCGGACGGCACTTCGCTGACCGTGGTCGGCGAGCAGGGCTACGAAATGGCCCTGACCCTGGACGATGGTCTCGACGCCCTCGACAACCTGATGAGCAGCCCGCGCTTCCTGGTGGCCTCCGATCCTGACGGCGAGCATTTCGCCAACAGCGTCGTCGGGGTGCAGTCGGACTTCACCATGCGCGTGGTCCACGTCGATCTCGACAACGTCTATGACCCGGATCCGGCGCAGCAGGAAATCAACCTCGGCAAGCTGATCCAGCGCATGGCCGACATGGGCGCCAACACGGTGTTCCTGCAAGCCTTTGCTGATCCGAAGGGGGACGGGCTGGTGCACTCGTTGTACTTCCCCAACCGTCACCTGCCGGTGCGCGCCGACATCTTCGACCGTGTGGCCTGGCAACTGCGCACCCGCGCCCATGTGAAGGTGTTCGCCTGGATGCCGGTGCTCAGTTTCGGCCTCGACTCGAAGCTGCCGCGCGTGACCCGCTGGGATCCGAAGACCGGTACCACGTCGGTCGATCCGGATCAGTATCAGCGCCTGTCGCCGTTCGATCCGCAAGTACGGCGGATCATTGGCGAGATCTACGAAGACGTGGCGCGCCTGACCTCGGTTGACGGCATTCTTTATCACGACGACGCGGTGCTCTCGGACTTCGAAGACGCCAGTCCGCAGGCCTTGAAAGCCTACGCCGCACAGGGTTTGCCGGGATCGATTGCCGCTTTGCGCGAGGATCCGGCCGCTCTGCAGCGCTGGACGCGCTTCAAGAGCCAATACCTGATCGACTTCACCAATGAACTGACCGCCAAGGTCCGGGCGATCCGTGGCCCGCAGGTGCTGACCGCACGCAACATCTTCGCCGAACCGATCCTCAATCCGGACAGCGAAGCCTGGTTTGCGCAGAACCTCGACGACTTCCTCGTGACCTACGACTGGACGGCGCCGATGGCCATGCCGTTGATGGAGAAACAGACCCAGGCGCAATCCGGCCCGTGGCTCGAAGCACTGGTGGCGAAGATCAAGCAGCGCCCCGGTGCACTGGATCGCACGGTGTTCGAACTGCAGGCCCGCGACTGGACGAAAAAAGACCAGGCCGACATCGACGGCGCCCAACTGGCCGACTGGATGGGCCGGCTCAAGCGTCAGGGCGCGACCAGCTTCGGCTACTACCCGGACAACTTCCTCGACAACCTGCCGGACCTGAAAACCGTAAGGCCTGCGCTCTCCAACAAATGGAACCCATGACATGCTGGATAGACTGTTAGCCCTGCTTGTTCTGGCGCTCGTCCTCGGCGTGCCGCTGGGGTTGATCTTCCTGGTCACCGGGCAGTTCCTGATGGACTTCGTGTTCTTCTACCCGTTGTTCATGTCCGGCCTGTGGATTGCCGGCGGCCTGTATTTCTGGCTGCACTGGGAACGCCATTGGCCGTGGCAGGACGACACCCTGCCGCCGCCACTGGAAGGCGAGCCGCTGATCTCGATTCTGATTCCTTGCTACAACGAAGGCGAAAACGCCGCTGACACCATTCACGCGGCGCTGGCCCAGCACTACCCGAACATCGAGGTCATCGCGATCAACGACGGCTCCAAGGACAACACCGCCGAAGTGCTCGACCGGCTCGCCCAGGAAGACCCACGGTTGCGAGTCCTGCATCTGGCGGAAAACCAGGGCAAGGCCGTGGCCCTGCGCATGGGCGCGATTGCTGCGCGCAGTGAATATCTGGTGTGCATCGACGGTGACGCGCTGCTGGCGCCGAACACCGCGGCCTATCTGGTGGCGCCGATGCTCGATAACGCGCGGCTTGGCGCCGTGACCGGCAACCCACGGATTCGCACGCGTTCGACCCTGGTCGGGCGGGTGCAGGTCGGTGAGTTCTCGTCGATCATCGGGTTGATCAAGCGCACGCAACGGGTGTTCGGACGGATCTTTACCGTCTCCGGCGTCATCGTCGCGTTCCGCCGTACCGCGTTGAACCGGGTCGGCTACTGGAGCCCGGACATGATCACCGAAGACATCGACATCAGCTGGAAGCTGCAGCTCGATCACTGGAGCATCTTCTACGAGCCGCGGGCGCTGTGCTGGATCCTCATGCCGGAAACCCTGCGTGGCCTGTGGAAGCAGCGCCTGCGCTGGGCCCAGGGCGGTGCCGAGGTGCTGTTCAAGAACATTCGCGGGATCTGGCAATACCGCCATCGTTACCTGTGGCCGCTGCTGTTCGAATACTGCCTGTCGACCGGTTGGGCCTTCACCTTCCTGCTGTCGGTGATTTTCTGGGCGGTGGGCAAGTTCGTGGTCATGCCGGAATCGATTGCCGTGCATCACCTGATGCCGCCGGCGTTCACCGGATTGCTGCTGGCCTTCGTCTGCCTGGTGCAGTTCGCTGTCAGCATCATTATCGACCGACGCTACGAGCCGGGCCTGGGCAGAACCATGTTCTGGGTGGTCTGGTACCCGATCGCCTTCTGGCTGGTCAGTCTGCTCACCACATTGGTCAGTTTTCCCAAAGTGTTGTTTGGTCAACATCAGAAGCGTGCGCGCTGGGTCAGTCCTGATCGCGGCATCAAGCCGGTCGGGGACGACGAAGAGGAGGTCATCAAATGAAAATCATCCGGACCCGCCAGCGACCCTTCCTGGTGGTGGTCGATGTGATCCTCACCGTAGTGGCCTGGGTCGGCCTGCTGTTTCTGCTGATACGTGGGCTGTGGCCGTTGATCGAGACTCACGCCGGAGGCCCGCGAATCGACAACTCGGCGTTCGAAGCTCTTGGAACGTTGCAGATCTACCTGTGGGTGGCGCTGGTCAACGCTGTGATCCTCATCGGCTGGGCGCGCTATCAGCAGCGCAAGAGCAGAAGCTTCGCCCAGCGTCGATTGCCGGCGCCGGTGGTCGATGACGAAGGGCTGAGCAAGAGTTTCCGGCTTTGCGATGACCGCTTGCAGAAACTGCGCACCCCGGGGGTGATGACCATCCACAACGATCAGGAAGGTGACATCAGCCATGTGGTGCTGAACTTCCGACCGCTGCAGCCGGCGGAATTGCCGCCACCGCTGGCGCCGCTGGAGCACCCGCGGGTGATCTTTCTGCACGCCGAGGATGACGACAATCGTGATCCGGTGAATCGTCCCACCTGAACGACGATTCCTCTGTAGGAGCTGCCGAAGGCTGCGATCTTTTGATCTTTAAAATCAAAATCAAAAGATCGCAGCCTGCGGCAGCTCCTACACGAGTCGATGACTAATCGCGAATCAGCTTCCACGCTTCTTCCATCGCCAGCGGCTGTTTCATCCGTTCGGCGAGCATTGCCATCTCCCGCTCCCTCTCACACGCCACCGCCGCTACAACCCTGCCGTTCCTGCCAAACAGCCCAAGGAAAGGCGGATGTTCAGGCTCGCCGATGAACTCGATTTGATCCCAATGCTCGGCATGGCCGAGATAGTCGTAGTTCCTGCCGAAATGCCAAGTCCAGAAAAACGGCACATCCAGATAATGCTCGTCCGCGCCCAGCATGTTGGCGGCGGCGATGCGCGCATGCTGTTGGGCCAGGCGCCAGTGTTCGATGCGTTGCGGCTGGCCGTTGAGGATGAACGTGGCGATATCGCCAATCGCCCACAGGCCATCAGCGACGCGCAGACTGGCGTCGACACGCAGCGACTGGTCTTTCTCCCGGGGCAGCGACGCGAAAGCCTCGGTGGCCGGGTGTACCCCGACCCCCGCCAGCACCAGGTCTGCCGACAGGCGCAAACCATTGTCCAGCAACACCGCCTCTACGTTGCCGTCGCCGGTGATTTCCCGGGCTTCGTGGTCGGTGATGAATTTCACTCCGTGTTGTTCATGCAGCGCACGGATCACCTTGCCCACGGCTTCGCCGAATTGCGCGGCGAACGGGATGGCGTGGCGGGCGATGACCGTGACGTCGAGGCCGAACTGGCGCAGCGCCGAGGCACATTCGAGGGCGATGAAGCTGTCGCCTATGATGACCGCACGTTGCTCGGGGCTGGCCGCGCGCATGATCTGTTCGGCCTGGGCTTTCGAGCGCAGGACAAACACTTGCGGCAGATCGGCGCCGGGCAGTTGCAGCGGGTTGGGCTCGCCGCCGGTGGCGAGCACTGCCGCGTCGTAGCGCAGGGATTGGCCGTCGTGCAAATGCAGGGTTTTTGCCGAAGCGTCGAGGGCGGTGATTTCGCCTTGTTGGCGTTCGATACGCTGCTCTTTATAAAAATCTTCATCGCGCAGCGGCGGGGTTTCCTGCGCGGTCATTTCGCCGGCGAGGACAAATTTGCTCAGTACCGTACGGTCGTAACCGGCATCCGCTTCACGGTCGATCATCACGATGCGGCCACCAAAACCTTTCTCCCGCAGTGCCGCCGCACACGCCGTGCCGGCTGCACCTGCGCCGACAATCACGAACGTGCGCGGATCATCTGCTGGCGGCGTGTGCGCATCCGGCAACGGCTGATCATCAACCCACACCTCATCGCCCCGTAACTCCAGTGGATAACGCTTGAGGCTGTCGAGGGCCGGCGGTTCGCACAGCGCGCCGTCCTCGGCGCGAAACGCAGCCTTGTGCCACGGGCAGATCAGGCGTCCGTGACACAGCGCGCCGTCCGCCAGCGGCGCGCCGGCGTGTGGGCATTCGCCCTGGAAGGCCCGTAGCTGGCCGTTTGTGCGCAGCAGGACAATCTTGCAGTCGCCGATTTCGACCTGCAGGCCACGGTCTTCAGGGACATCGGCGAAACGGGCGACACGGTGCAGGGACATGTTCGACTTCCTCGCGGGTATTTCTCTTACGAGTTTGTGCAGCAATGCGAGGTTCAGCCAATTGCCACTGCCATGGCACGAACGGTACAGCTATAGTTTGCAGGCCGACGAAGGCCCAACTGCACAAGGTACTCCCGGAATGACCCGATTGACCTCTCTCAACCCTTGGCTGGCGGCCGTTGCCGTCGCCCTTTGCGTGCAGTTTCCGGCGCAGGCGGCCGAGCGCTTTACCCTCGACATCCCCGGTGTCTCGGACAACCGCCTGTTCACCTCGGCCGCAGCGAGTGATGCAGCCGGTTGCGGTGGCAAGAACCAGTCGCCGGCCCTGGCCTGGAACGCTGGCCCCAGCGCCACGCAGAGCTACGCGATCGTCATGCACGACCCGGACGGCCAGAAAGGCGCGGGTGTTGATCACTGGATTCACTACGGCATCAAGGCCACCACCCGGCAGATTCCGGCCGGTGTCGGCGCCAAATCCAACCTCGAAGGCGTGGGCGGCACCAACAGCAAGGGCACCACACATTACATCGGGCCATGCCCACCGGTTGGCGACAGCGCCCACCACTACATCATCCAGATCTACGCCCTCGACCTGGCCCCGGACGCCTTGCCCGCCGGCCTCACCCGCGCCGAACTGATGGACAAGATCAAAGGCCACGTACTGCGTAACAGCAGCGTGGTGCGGCGTTATCACCGCTGAAAATAATTCGGCGGCGTTTAACCCGAACTGAAGGGGCTGCCCGTCTCAGAGGATGAATGGATCACTTTCATCCCGAGGTCAGCCCCCATGTCCCGTTCTCTGCCTTTCCTGCGACCTGTTGCGGTCGGTGTGTTGTTGGCCGTCGCCGGTTGCGGCGTGTCTTCCGATCCGGAGTCGGCTGCCGTCCCGGCGCCCGCCCAGCCGCAAGCTTCGATTCAGCATGAAGCGCTCAGGGCCGATGACACCATGGCCAAGCGCAGCGCGCGTGCAGCGCCGATCGCCAGTTTCGCCGCAATGCCGGCCCCGGACAGTTATCCACAGGGCTACCGCGACGAACAGCGCGAGCAGTATCAGGCACTGGCCGACAACCCGATCCACAGCGTCGCTGAAGCCCCGGTCTCGACCTTCAGCGCCGACGTCGACACCGGCGCCTACGCCAACGTCCGACGCCTGCTCAATCAGGGGCGTCTGCCGCCGGAAGGCGCGGTGCGTCTGGAGGAAATGGTCAATTACTTTCCCTACCACTACACGCTGCCCAGCGATGGTTCACCGTTCGGCGTAACCACCGAATTGGCCGCCACCCCGTGGAATCCGCACACGCGCCTGCTGCGCATCGGCATCAAGGCCTCCGACCGTAGCGTGGCGGAACTGGCTCCGGCGAATCTGGTGTTTCTGGTGGATGTGTCCGGTTCGATGGACCGCCGCGAAGGGCTGCCGCTGGTCAAAAGCACGCTGAAACTATTGGTCGATCAGTTGCGCGAGCAGGACCGGGTGTCGCTGGTGGTGTATGCCGGTGAATCCCGCGTCGTGCTGGAGCCAACGTCCGGCCGGGAAAAGGCCAGGATTCGCAGCGCCATCGAGCAATTGACCGCCGGCGGTTCAACGGCTGGCGCGTCGGGCATCGAACTGGCCTATCAAATGGCGCAGCAAGCGTTCATCCCCAACGGCATCAACCGCATCCTGCTGGCCACTGACGGTGACTTCAACGTCGGCGTCAGCGACTTCGACAGCCTCAAGCAAATGGCTGTGGATAAACGCAAGACCGGGATTTCCCTGACCACCCTGGGTTTCGGTGTGGATAACTACAATGAACACCTGATGGAGCAACTGGCCGACGCCGGTGACGGCAACTACGCCTATATCGACAACCTGCGCGAGGCGCGCAAAGTGCTGGTGGATCAACTCGGTTCGACCTTGGCGGTGGTGGCGAAAAACGTCAAATTGCAGGTGGAATTCAACCCGGCGCAGGTCAGTGAATATCGCCTGCTCGGCTACGAAAACCGCGCCTTGAAGCGTGAGGATTTCAGCAATGACAAAGTCGATGCCGGTGAAGTCGGCGCAGGACACACGGTGACCGCGCTGTATGAAATTGTTCCGGCAGGCGAGAAGGGCTGGCTGGAACCGCTGCGCTACGGTAAATCGCAAGCGCCGGTGTCGGCGAAGGACGGGGAAATGGCGATGCTGCGTGTGCGTTATCAACAGCCTGAAGGTGGGAAAAGTCGGCTGATCGAGCGGCCGATTACCAGTCAGGTTGTACCGGCCAGCGAAGATCTGCGTTTTGCCGCAGCGGTCGCGGCGTTTTCCCAGCAGCTCAAGGACGCTCGCTACACCGGCGATTTCAGCCTGAAAGACACCGAAGCGCTGGCCCGTGGTGCGCGCGGCGAGGACCGTTTCGGCTTGCGCAGCGAGTTCGTGCAACTGGTGGAACTGGCGCAGAGCCTGCGCACCTCAACCGCATCGAATGCGATGCCCACTGAGCGACGGATTGAATAGTGAGCCGCCTCAAAGGCTTCATCACACAGCTGTTTGCCTCCGCCGACAGCCTTGAGGCCAGCAGCGACGAATCGCTGCTGGCCCGTTATCGCGAGGGCGACAGCGCGGCGTTCGAGATTCTGTACGCGCGCCATCGGCAGGGTTTGTATCGCTTTCTGCTGGGATTGAGCGGCAAGCCGGAACTGGCTGACGAGGTGTTCCAGGACACTTGGCTGAGCCTGATCCGTAGCGCCAGTCAGCTACAGGGGCGAGCGACGTTTCGTACGTGGCTGTTCCAGATTGCGCGCAATCGTCTGATCGATCACTGGCGCAAACACGGTGCTCATCAGCCGCTGCACGACAGCTACGACGAACAGCTGCATGCGGTTGGCGACGAGACCAACGATCCCGAACAACTGCTGAGCCTCAGCCGCGACAGTCAGCGCCTGGAAAGCGCCCTGCAAACCCTGCCTGCCGATCAACGCGAAGTGTTCCTGCTGCGCGCCCACGGCGACCTCGACCTGGCGCAAATCGCCAGCCTCACCGAAACACCGCTGGAAACCGTCAAGAGCCGCTTGCGCTACGCCCAGCAAAAACTGCGTCGGCTGCTGGCCGAGGAGGTACTGACATGACTGACGCCCGCCAGACACCCGAAGAACAACTGCTCAAGCATTACCGCGAGCTACACACCGGCGAACCGCCCGAGCACGTCGATGCGCTGATTCTCACCACTGCCCGCCGCGCAGCCCCGGCACCCAAGCCAAGCCTGTGGCAACGCTGGTGGCAGGCCTGCCAGAAACCGCGTTGGCAGGTCGCATTCGCCAGCCTGGTCGGCGTGGCCCTGATGCTGTCGCTGGTACAACGTGCACCGGAGGAGCCGCAACCTCGATTCGACTTCGCCCCGGCCGCCAAACCCGCCGCACCACTGGCGCGCAAACAAGCCGCCGAAGCGCAGTCGCTGGCGGCCCCCGCTGACGCCATGCCGGCGCCGGCCCCGATGATGGAAATGGCGGCACCGATGCAAAGCGACGCGATCAGCGCCGACCAAGCCAAAGTCAGCAAACGCGCCGCCGCCCCGGCCAATGGCCTCGATACGCAACTGCGTGAAGTGCTGCGCCTGCGCGAGTCCGGCCAGTCGCAAGCCGCGGATGCGCTCTACAACAACCTGCACAAACGCTACCCCGGCGTGGACCTCGACCGGCGACTGGAACAAATCCGCCAAAATTGACCGCCTGTTCGCCCAGCCATTTGGCATTGCCCGGCAAAAACGCGCACTATCGGGCCATGGCTGAACGCTGGAGAACACCCGTGGCACCA
Source organism: Pseudomonas sp. 86_A (assembly GCF_017491705.1). Lineage (NCBI taxonomy): Bacteria > Pseudomonadati > Pseudomonadota > Gammaproteobacteria > Pseudomonadales > Pseudomonadaceae > Pseudomonas > Pseudomonas sp. 86_A. The sequence continues at coordinate 74,586 of NZ_JAFGYS010000012.1, forward strand.
AAAATCGACCGCATCGCCCAACTCCTCAACTGCCCGGAAAAGGGTGGGGAGATACGGCGCGCGATTACCGAAGCTCGCAAGGAGTTTCTGCTGAACCAGTCGGAAGAAGACGTCGTGGAAGAAGACGAGGTTTTTGAGGAGGTTGGGGACGAAGAGGATGACGACGATTACGACGAGTTTGACTGGACGACGGAGTGACGCTCGCCGCGGGGCGGGAAGCGCCCACAAAAAAGCCCCGGACCATGACAGTCCGGGGCTTTCTCGTTTAAATCAGTGGTGCACCAGGCGGGATTCGAACCCACGACCCCTGCCTTCGGAGGGCAGTACTCTATCCAGCTGAGCTACTGGTGCAGCGGGCGACATCATACCTAGGTCGGCTCGGGGCGTCCATGCTGGGTTTTGGCGGGTTTTGTCAGGGCGCGTGTCGGTGCTGGAACGCTGTATTCCTTAAAGCGGTAACGTTCTGCAAAACCCTCGCTTGGCGCTTTTGCCGGGCTGATCTATGGTTTCGCTGCGGCCGGGGATTTTTTGCTCGTTGATCTGAAAAATCCAGCAAACACAGGGTTTTTGTTCTTTTTTTCGAACGACCTATTGTCCTTTAACCCCTTTGCTCCTACGATCCGTTTGAGATTTCAAACGCTCTTTGATCGGGTGCTGAGCCGCACGTGTTTCGAATCGTGCACGATTGATGCGCCTCATCCGGTCTCTGATTTCCCTGACGGCAGCCTTGCGAGGCGCCTTTCTAGAATCATAATTTTGCTCCGCGCAGGCCGCGGTGCTGTTAAGGAAAGCCGACATGCAGCTTAAAGACACCCAGTTGTTCCGCCAGCAAGCCTTCATTGATGGCGCTTGGGTCGATGCGGACAACGGTCAGACGATCAAGGTCAACAACCCGGCCACCGGCGAAATCCTCGGCACCGTGCCGAAAATGGGCGCTGCCGAAACCCGACGCGCGATCGAAGCCGCTGACAAAGCGCTGCCGGCCTGGCGTGCACTGACCGCCAAGGAGCGTGCAGGCAAGCTGCGTCGCTGGTTCGAACTGATGATCGAGAACCAGGACGACCTCGCGCGCCTGATGACCCTCGAGCAGGGCAAGCCGCTGGCCGAAGCCAAGGGCGAAATCGTTTACGCCGCTTCGTTCATCGAATGGTTCGCCGAAGAAGCCAAGCGCATCTACGGTGACGTTATTCCGGGCCACCAGCCAGACAAGCGCCTGATCGTGATCAAGCAGCCGATCGGCGTGACCGCAGCGATCACCCCGTGGAACTTCCCGGCAGCAATGATCACCCGTAAAGCCGGCCCTGCGCTGGCCGCCGGTTGCACCATGGTGCTCAAGCCGGCGTCGCAAACCCCATTTTCCGCGTTTGCCCTGGCTGAACTGGCCCAGCGTGCCGGCATCCCGAAAGGCGTGTTCAGCGTGGTCTCCGGCAGCGCCGGCGACATCGGCAGCGAGCTGACCAGCAACCCGATCGTGCGCAAACTGTCCTTCACCGGTTCGACCGAAATCGGTCGTCAACTGATGTCGGAATGCGCCAAGGACATCAAGAAAGTCTCGCTGGAACTGGGCGGCAACGCGCCGTTCATCGTGTTCGACGACGCGGACCTGGATAAGGCCGTCGAAGGCGCGATCATCTCCAAATACCGCAACAACGGTCAGACCTGCGTCTGCGCCAACCGCCTGTACATTCAGGATTCGGTCTACGACGCGTTCGCCGAGAAGCTGAAAGTCGCGGTGGCCAAGCTGAAGATCGGCAACGGTCTGGAAGAAGGCACCACCACTGGCCCGCTGATCGACGAAAAAGCCGTGGCCAAGGTCCAGGAACACATCGCTGACGCCGTGGCCAAAGGCGCTACCGTGCTGGCCGGTGGCAAGCCGATGGAAGGCAACTTCTTCGAGCCGACCATCCTGACCAACGTGCCGAAAGACGCGGCTGTCGCCAAGGAAGAAACCTTCGGCCCGCTGGCCCCACTGTTCCGCTTCAAAGACGAAGCCGAAGTGATCGCGATGTCCAACGACACCGAGTTCGGTCTGGCCTCCTACTTCTACGCTCGTGACCTGGGCCGTGTGTTCCGTGTGGCTGAAGCCTTGGAATACGGCATGGTTGGCGTCAACACCGGGCTGATCTCCAACGAAGTCGCGCCGTTCGGCGGCATCAAGGCGTCGGGCCTGGGCCGTGAAGGCTCCAAGTACGGCATCGAAGATTACCTGGAAATCAAATACCTCTGCCTGGGCATCTAAGCCCGGCAAGAGAACGCTGCAAACGCAAAGGGCACGAGAGCGCTGTCCCTTTGCGTCGTTTCAAAACGGAATTTTCTCTGCGGCCGGGAACGCCGTGGCAGTCGATCATCGCATGCTGCCACCGCCGATTCCTCCCGCGTAATCCTTGAACCACGCCGCCCGATGAGCGGTGAATGAGGACTGTAATGAGCAAGACTAACGCTGAACTGATGGCCCGCCGTACCGCTGCTGTACCACGTGGTGTTGGCCAGATTCACCCGATCTTCGCCGAATCGGCGAAGAACGCTACCGTGACTGACGTTGAAGGTCGCGAGTTCATCGACTTCGCCGGCGGTATCGCTGTGCTGAACACCGGCCACGTGCACCCGAAAATCATCGCGGCCGTGACCGAACAGCTGAACAAGCTGACCCACACCTGCTTCCAGGTGCTGGCCTACGAGCCGTACGTTGAGCTGTGCGAAAAGATCAACGCCAAGGTGCCAGGTGATTTCGCCAAGAAAACCCTGCTGGTCACCACCGGTTCCGAAGCCGTGGAAAACGCCGTGAAAATCGCCCGTGCCGCCACTGGCCGTGCCGGCGTGATCGCCTTCACCGGCGCGTACCACGGTCGCACCATGATGACCCTGGGTCTGACCGGTAAGGTCGTGCCTTACTCGGCCGGCATGGGCCTGATGCCAGGCGGCATCTTCCGCGCGCTGTACCCTAACGAACTGCACGGCGTGAGCATCGACGACTCGATCGCTTCCATCGAACGCATCTTCAAGAACGACGCCGAGCCGAAAGACATCGCTGCGATCATCATCGAGCCTGTGCAGGGCGAAGGTGGTTTCTACGTCGCGCCGAAAGAATTCATGAAGCGTCTGCGCGCCCTGTGCGACCAGCACGGCATCCTGCTGATCGCTGACGAAGTACAAACCGGCGCTGGCCGTACCGGCACCTTCTTCGCCATGGAGCAGATGGGCGTTGCTGCCGACCTGACCACCTTCGCCAAATCCATCGCGGGCGGCTTCCCGCTGGCCGGTGTCTGCGGCAAGGCCGAATACATGGACGCCATTGCCCCAGGCGGCCTCGGCGGCACCTACGCCGGCAGCCCGATCGCTTGCGCTGCGGCCCTGGCCGTGATGGAAGTGTTCGAAGAAGAGCAATTGCTGGACCGCTGCAAGGCCGTCGGCGAGCGTCTGGTAACCGGTCTGAAGGCTATCCAGGCCAAGTACCCGGTAATCGGTGAAGTGCGTGCCCTGGGCGCGATGATCGCGGTCGAGCTGTTCGAAAACGGCGACAGCCACAAGCCAAACCCGACCGCCGTTGCGGCTGTCGTGGCCAAGGCGCGTGACAAGGGCCTGATCCTGCTGTCCTGCGGCACCTACGGCAACGTTCTGCGCGTACTCGTACCGCTGACCTCGCCGGACGAGCAACTGGACAAAGGTCTGGCGATCATCGAAGAGTGCTTCTCGGAGCTGTAAGCCCCGGCGCTGTGTGATCGGCTAGACAAAAACCCGCTTCGGCGGGTTTTTTTACGGCCCTGAGACACGTCAAACGCTTTTGCGCTGTATCGAATGGCCAGCATTGGCTAAGGTTCAGGCATTGCAAGGGAGAGCGCGCATGACTGCCGTTGATTTACCCGCCGTACCCCGAGTGCTGATTGCCGAGGCCGATCCGTGGTCCCGGGACCTGCTCAAACAAGTGTTGCTGAACGTGCGTTGCGATGCTCGTGTGGACCTGTGTGCCGATGGTCAGCAAGCCCTGTCGCTGCTCAGCGAAGTACCGTATGACCTGGCGATCGTCGATTGGGAGTTGCCCGGCATCGATGGCTTGAGCGTGCTGCGCAACGTGCGGCAGCGCAAACGTAATCCGCCGCTGCCGTTCATCCTGATGAGCAGCCGCAACGACAGCGCCAGCGTGCGTGAAGCGCTGCCGCTGGCCCCCACGGCCTACCTGACCAAACCATTGAACATGGAAAGCCTGACCGAGCGTTTGCAGGGCTTGCTGCTCAATGCGGGCGAAGAGGTGTTTTGCGAAGTGCCGGCCCTGGCGCCGGGCATGACCTTGTCGGTGTTTCTTGAGCGCCGCCGCGAGCAGGCCGACGGTGCACCGTTGATGACAGATGTGCAGGTGGCGGTGAAACGCAGCCTGAACCCGCACGGCCTTGATCTGAAGCTGCTGGAAGAAGAAATCCGCACCGATCCACAGATCACCGCCGTGCTGATCGCGGCAGCCAACAGCGCGGCGCAGCATCATGGCGCGGCGGTGCAGACCCTGGGCCAGGCCCTGCAGCGGCTCGGCACCGGGCAGAGCATGAACCTGATCCTCGGCCTGGCACTCAAGCGCAGTGCCAGACTCAGCGACCCGTGCCTGGCGGACTACGCCGAGCGCTACTGGGGGTTGTCGCTGCACACCGCCGAATACGCCCGCACCCTGGCGCGCCTGCTCGATCTGGATCAGGAACGCTGCTATTGCGCCGGCATGTTGCATCGCCTCGGCGATCTGGCGTTGCTGCGCTGTTTGCAGGAATGGAAACAGGCTGGCGGCGAACTGGATGAATGGGAGGAGGTGGGCGATGCGCTGGCCGAGTTTGGCGCGGCCTACGGTTCGGCGTTGCGCACCCGCTGGCGCTTGCCACTGGAGTTGCGCGAGTTGATTGCTGCGGTCTACCAGCTCGGGGGTGGGGTTTACTCCCGTGAAGCGCTGGTGATGAACATGGCGGCGCAGATGGCCCGCCTGACCGAGCATGAGGGCATTGAGGAGTTGGCCAAGAGTCGCACGGCGCGGCTGCTGAAGATCGGGCTGCCGGAGTTGATGCGGATGCGCAAGTAACCTGACTTGCGCAAACCTCCTACAATGGATCTCTGTGTCGCTGAGATACAGTTCAGGCAGAAATGATCCGGTTCTTGCCCTGCCGCTTGGCCTCATACATCGCCGCATCCGCCCGGGCGAACAGGCTGTCGAGGCTGTCGTCGCCATCCGTGAGGCTGGTCAGGCCCTGGCTCACGGTGATGCCGAACGTCTGCCCGTCATGGCTGAACCTCAGGCGCTGAATCTCCTGTTGCAGCCGCTCGGCCACTTGCATCGCCATGTCCGGTGCGCAACCGGGGAACACCGCGGCGAACTCTTCTCCGCCAATACGTCCGAACAAATCGCCCCGGCGTAACGAACTGCGTCCGCAGTCGGCGATCCGCTGCAATACGTTGTCGCCCTCCTGATGACCGTAGCTGTCGTTGATCAGCTTGAAGTCATCAATGTCCAGCAGCAGGAAGGCCAGTGGCGCACCTTGCAGGCGCGCCTCTTCGAACTCGCGATGGGCGCATTCGAAGAAGTGCCGACGGTTGCTGCTCTGGGTCAGAACATCGGTGGTCGCCAGGCGATGCAGCTCGGTTTCCATCTGTTTCTTGTCGGTGATGTCCTCGGCGATGCCGACAATGATCACCGGTTGCCCGGGCTCGTCCTGACGGTTGATGAAGCATTTGTCGCTGAGCCAGCGCACCTGGCCGTCGGCGGCGATGATCCGATATTCACGGTCTTCCACCGCGCCCTTGTGCAGCACTTCGGCAAGGCTGCGCTCGGCGTAATCCAGGTCGTCGGGGTAGATGCTGTCGCGCCACTGGTGGTGGTCGGCGAGCAAGAGTCCTGCGGAGCGCCCGAAAATCCGTTCGTAAGCGGGGCTGACGTACAGCACCTGACGGGTTTCCCAGTTGAACGCCCATAGCACGGCGTTAACGCTCACCAGCAGTGAGCTGAACAGCTGTTCGCGCTCGCTCAGCCGGGCGACTTCGCCTTGGGCGTGCATCAGCGCCATCAGCGTTTGCGCGGCCTCGGGCCACTGCGCAAGGGATGAGTCTTTTTGATTGTTGTTGACCATCGGCACATATCTCAAGGGTGTGCCGCGATTTCGACAACGGCCACAGTACAGCCCGCCGGGGTGGCGAAGTGTCTTTGAGATAGGGCTTTCGGTGCTAAGTTCCGCGCATTTGTGGCAGGGGAGCTTGCTCCCGCCGGGCGGTAGGGGTGACGCGTTTCAGCAATGAGAACGCGTCGTCAAATGTGCGCCAGCTTCGCTACCGATCGGGGATGAATCCCCTCGCCACAGGGGATTCCTTGCTGCCCGTCAGGCTGCGGCAGGACGCAACGAGTAGGTTTTCAACTGGTCGGCGAATTCACGCAGGGACTGGATGCCGCTGGCCTCGGCCTCGTGCACCCATTCCTTGATGGCGGCGAGCATGTCGTGACCATTTGCGCTGGTCTTGACCCAGATCTGCTGCAGGGCCAGACGTTTTTCGTAAATTACCTTCAGCGCCTGGCTGTGCTCGAGCATGTTCTGGATGCGCAAGTGATGACGGTCTTCCAGCAGGCTGGTTTCCCGCGATAGCAGGCGTTTGGCCCGATGGAATTGATGGCGTACCGAATGATCGACCTTGTCCAGCTCCTGCTTGACCAGCGGGGCGATCACCAATTTTCGGTACTGTGCCATGATCTGGAAGCGGTTGTTGAGGATCGCCATGGCGGTGTCCATGTCCAGATGGCCCTTGCCTTCGACGCGATGGGCGATCGGCGCCACCCGCTGCACCTTGGCAAGACCGAGAAAGCTGAAGACCTTGATCCACGCCCAGCCCAGGTCGAACTCCCACTTCTTCACCGACAGCTTGGCCGAGTTGGGGTAGGTGTGATGGTTGTTGTGCAGTTCTTCGCCGCCGATCAGGATGCCCCACGGCACCAGATTGGTCGCCGCGTCGCGGCATTCGAAGTTGCGGTAGCCGATGGCATGGCCCAGACCGTTGACCACGCCGGCAGCCCAGACCGGGATCCACATCATCTGGATCGCCCAGATGGTGATGCCGATGGTGCCGAACAGCAGCAGGTCGATGACGCCCATGATCGCCACGCCCAGCAACGGATAGCGGCTGTAGAGATTGCGCTCGATCCAGTCTTCGGGGCAGTTCTTGCCGTAGATGCGCAGGGTCTCCGGGTTCTCGGCTTCGGCGCGGTACAGCTCGGCGCCTTTGCGCAGTACGGTGGACAAGCCCTTGACGACCGGGCTGTGCGGGTCATCTTCGGTTTCGCATTTGGCGTGATGTTTACGGTGGATGGCCGTCCACTCGCGGGTGTTCTGTGCCGTGGTCAGCCACAGCCAGAAGCGGAAAAAGTGTTTCAGGCCGGCATTCAGCTCAAGCGAGCGATGGGCCGAGTAACGGTGCAGATAGACGGTGACGGCGACAATTGTCACGTGGGTCATCAGCAGGGTGACTGCGACCAGTGACCAGGCCGACAAGCCAAGAAAACCTTCGTACCACATAGGCTATAGGGCCCTCGAAAAAGAAAAAAACAGCCGTTGCATTATCACCAAGCACACAGATAAAACCAGTCGCCCTTTCAGATAAGAGTCGCTGGATGTTTCTTGACCTATAATTCCAACCTTTTTTGTAGGGACATGGACAGCCGAATGCCTGCCACTTACCGCGATGCCTTGCGTGCAGCGCTGCTTTACCTGGTGCTTGCTGTCGTCTGGCTGCAGGGCACTGGTTACTTATTGAACAGTTTCTTTGATCAGTCTGTCGATCTGCAGCGATGGCAACTGATCAACGGTTACGTCTGGGCGGCGCTGAGTACCGGGCTGATCTTTCTGGCGCGCCTGCGTTTGTGTGAGTTTCTCGGCATCGGTGCGCGGTTGCGCGAGCGTCAGGCTGACCGTGAGCGCCTGCGCCAGGCTGCCGCGGTTTTCGACTGTACACGCGAAGGGGTGCTGGTCACCAACCGTGAAGGCCTGATCGTGCACGTCAACCGCGCGTTCATGGAGATCACCGGCTACCAGTACGAAGAAGTCCTCGGCCATCAGCCGAGTCTGTTCAAGTCCGGCCACCATCCGCCGGGCTTCTATCAGGCGATGTTCGCCACGCTGCAGGCCCACGGCGAGTGGAGCGGGGAAATCTGGAACCGGCGCAAGAGCGGTGAGATTTATCCACAGTGGCAAACCATCCGCGTGATTCACGATGATCAGGGGCGGCTCAGTCACTACGTGGCGGTGTTTTCCGACATCAGTGCAATCAAGGACTCCGAACACGAACTCAAGCACCTCGCCCACCACGACCCGCTGACCGATCTGCCCAATCGCCTGTTGTTCAGCGACCGCGCCGAGCAGGCGCTGGCGTCGGCGCAGTTGCACAAACGCGGCTGCGCCTTGCTGATGATCGACCTGGATCACTTCAAAATGATCAACGACAGCCTCGGCCACAACGTCGGCGATCGCTTGCTCAAGGCGGTGGCGGCGCGCCTGCAGGACCTGTTCGGCCCCGGGATTACCCTGGCGCGGCTTGGCGGTGATGAGTTCGCGGTGCTGGCGGAAAGTTGTCCACAACCGGTCCAGGCGGCGGCGCTGGCGCAGCGCATTCTCGATGCGCTGAAGGACCCGGTCCGCATCGACCAGCATGAGCTGTTCATCAACGCCAGTATCGGCATCAGCCTGTTCCCCAGTGATGCATTGAGTGCCGATCAACTGCTGCGCAATGCCGACGCCGCGCTGTTCAAGGCCAAGAGCAGCGGGCGCAACGGTTATGCGTTGTACACCGAAGAACTGACCGCCCATGCGCAGCGACGGGTCGAGATCGCTTTCGAACTGCGCCGCGCCCTGGAGCAGCAGGAGCTGCGGGTTTTCTATCAAGCGGTGCACGACCTCAAAACCCGTCGCCTGATCGGTGTCGAAGCGCTGGTGCGCTGGCAGCATCCGCAGCGGGGGCTGGTGTCGCCGGCGGAATTCATTCCGATTGCCGAGCGTACCGGGCTGATTGCCGAAATCGACGCCTGGGTGATGCGCCAGGCGTGTTCGCAGATGTGCCAATGGCAGCAGGCCGGGATTGGGCTGTCGTTCGTCGCGGTGAACGTATCGTCGCGGCTGTTCGCCCGGCGCGAGCTGTACCAGCAGGTGGCGCAGGTGCTGCACGAAACCGGGCTGAACCCGGCCTATCTGGAACTGGAAGTCACCGAAAGCGCGGTGATGGACGACCCGGAAGTGGCACTGGAGCAGATGCATCGTTTGCGCGAACTGGGCATTCGCCTGGCCATCGACGATTTCGGCACCGGCTATTCGTCACTGCTGCGGCTCAAGCGCCTGCCGGTGCAGAAGCTCAAGATCGATCAAGGCTTTGTCGCCGGGCTCCCCTTGGACGAGGACGATGTGGCGATCGTTCGAGTGATCATCGCGCTGGCCCGCAGCATGGGCATGCAGGTCCACGCCGAGGGCATCGAGCAGGCCGAGCAGGCGGCGTTTCTGCTGGAGCAGGCATGTGATCTGGGCCAGGGTTACTGGTTTGGGCGGCCGGTGCCGGCGGGGGAGATTGATTGGGCGCGGGCGCCGTTTATCGGCTGAATCCGATCCTGTGGCGAGGGAGCTTGCTCCCGCTGGACTGCTTAGCAGGCCCAAAAAAAACGGCGAGTGCTTCGCACTTGAGCGGGAGCAATCTCCCTCGCCACAGGGGGGGCGGTGTTCTTTCGTAGCGGGAACACCGCGCAAACCCTTGCCCCGTCAGATAATGTTTTCCAGTTATATAAAAATTCTTAAATAGTCTTTTTAAGAATATCTGTGCCTCTCTTATATTGCTCCCACGCCGAACGCAGTGTCGCCCACTGCCAGGCATATCCCATTCAAAGGAGCAGCACCATGAGCGCATCCCTTCGCAGCGTTGACGGTCAGGACGAAACCACCATTTTGCGTGAAATCCAGAGCGCTCTGCGCGATCTGCGATTTGGCGCGGTGGAGATCACTGTGCACAACGCTCAGGTCGTGCAGATCGAACGCAAAGAGAAATTCCGTTTGCAGCAGCCGGGTAAGCAACCGGGCTGAGTTGAAGATCAAAAGATCGCAGCCTGCGGCAGCTCCTACAGGGGGCTGTGTGTAGGAGCTGCCGAAGGCGGCGATCTTTGAATGAGCAACCCGATTCCTGCCACACATAAGAAAAAGCCACCACCCAGAATTCCAGGAGCTTTCACCATGTCGTCGATTCGCCGTTACGCTTTGGCCGCCCTGGCCAGCGCTGTGTTTGCCGGTTCCGCGGTTGCCAAGGATTACGAACTGCTCAACGTATCGTACGACCCGACGCGCGAGCTGTATCAGGACTACAACGCTGAATTCATCAAGTTCTGGCAGAAGGACCACGCCGGCGACAGCGTGAAAATCCAGCAGTCCCACGGCGGATCGGGCAAGCAGGGCCGCGCGGTGATCGATGGTCTGCGTGCCGACGTCGTGACCCTGGCGCTGGCCGGTGACATCGACGAAATCGCCAAGCTCGGCAAGACCCTGCCAGCCGACTGGCAGAAGCGTCTGCCGGACGCCAGCACCCCGTACACCTCGACCATCGTGTTCCTGGTGCGCAAGGGCAACCCGAAAGGCATCAAGGACTGGGGCGACCTGGTCAAGAACGACGTCTCGGTCATCACCCCGAATCCGAAAACCTCCGGCGGTGCGCGCTGGAACTTCCTCGCCGCGTGGGCCTATGGCCTGAAAGCCAACGGCGGCAGCGAAGAAAAAGCCAAAGAATACGTACAGACCCTGTTCAAGCATGTGCCCGTGCTGGACACCGGCGCCCGTGGTTCGACCATCACCTTCGTCAACAACGGTCAGGGTGACGTGTTGCTGGCCTGGGAAAACGAAGCATTCCTGGCGCTGAAAGAAGATGGCGGCGCCGACAAGTTCGAAATCGTCGTGCCGTCGCTGTCGATCCTCGCCGAGCCACCGGTGGCCGTGGTCGACAAGAACGCCGAGAAGAAGGGCAACGAGCAGATCGCCGAAGCCTATCTGAAGCACCTGTACAGCCCGGCCGGTCAGGAGATCGCCGCGAAGAACTTCTACCGCCCGCGTGACAAGGACGTGGCGGCGAAGTACGCCCAGCAGTTCCCGAAACTGGAACTGGTGACCATCGACAAGGACTTCGGCGGCTGGAAATCCGCGCAGCCGAAATTCTTCAATGACGGTGGCGTGTTCGACCAGATCTATCAGGCGCAGTAATCTGAATCACAATGAGCCTGAAGTTCAGGCACTTGAGATGTGGGAGTGAGCTTTTGTGGTGAGGGGATTCATCCCCGATGGGTTGCGCAGCAGCCCCAATGCCGACTTTTGCGGTGAATCAAATCTACCGCGAACTCTGGTTTTGCGACTGCTTCGCAGTCGGTCGGGGATAAATCCCCTCACCACAGGGCTTGCTCCCACATTGATGCGTTCAGCGGAATGCTTTTTAACCAAGGACTTTTATGTCGCGTCGTATCTCCCCCGTCATACCCGGCTTCGGGCTGACGCTGGGTTACACCTTGGTGTACCTCAGCCTGATTGTGCTTATCCCGCTGGCGGCGATGTTCGTCCACGCCGCCCAACTCACCTGGGATCAGTTCTGGACGATCATCTCCGCCCCCCGCGTGCTGGCCGCTCTGAAGCTGAGCTTCGGCACCGCACTGTGTGCCGCGATCATCAACGGCATCATCGGTACGCTGCTGGCGTGGGTGCTGGTGCGCTACACCTTCCCCGGGCGCAAGGTGATCGACGCGATGATCGATCTGCCATTTGCCCTGCCGACAGCCGTTGCCGGTATCGCCCTGACTGCGCTGTACACCCCGACCGGCCTGGTCGGACAGTTCGCCGCCGACCTCGGTTTCAAGATTGCCTACACGCCGTTGGGCATCACCCTCGCGCTGACCTTCGTGACCCTGCCGTTCGTGGTGCGCACGGTGCAACCGGTGCTGGCCGATATCCCGCGTGAAGTCGAAGAAGCGGCCGCCTGCCTCGGTGCGAAACCTTTGCAGGTGTTCCGCCATATCCTGCTGCCGGCATTGTTGCCTGCCTGGCTGACCGGTTTTGCCCTGGCCTTCGCCCGGGGCGTCGGCGAGTACGGTTCGGTGATTTTCATTGCCGGCAACATGCCGATGAAAACCGAGATCCTGCCACTGCTGATCATGGTCAAGCTCGACCAATACGATTACACCGGCGCCACCTCCATCGGCGTGCTGATGCTGGTGGTTTCCTTCGTCCTGTTGCTGCTGATCAACTTGCTGCAGCGGCGCATCGAAACCCCATAAGGAGGCGCGAACCATGTCCCAATCGTCTATTGCGGCCGCGTCCTCGGCCAACGCTGCGCGCCGTGGCAGTGCCACATCGCGGCGCATTCTGATCGGTCTTGGCTGGCTGATCTTTTTCCTGTTTCTGGTGTTGCCGCTGTTCATCGTGGTGTCTCAGGGCCTGAAGAACGGTCTCGGCGCATTCTTCACCGCGATCTTTGAACCGGATGCGCTGTCGGCGCTGAAACTGACGGTGATCGCGGTGCTGATTTCGGTGCCGCTGAACCTGGTGTTCGGGGTCAGCGCCGCGTGGTGCGTGAGCAAATATTCGTTCCGTGGCAAGAGCATGCTGGTGACGCTGATCGACCTGCCGTTCTCGGTATCGCCGGTGATCGCAGGTCTGGTCTACGTGTTGATGTTCGGCGCCCAGGGCCTGTTCGGACCGTGGCTGCAGGATCACGACATCCAGATCGTCTTCGCCCTGCCGGGCATCGTGCTGGCGACGATTTTCGTCACCGTGCCGTTCGTGGCCCGTGAGCTGATCCCGCTGATGCAGGAACAAGGCACCCAGGAAGAGGAAGCCGCGCGGCTGCTTGGCGCCAATGGCTGGCAGATGTTCTGGCACGTCACCGTCCCCAACATCAAGTGGGGCCTGATCTATGGCGTGGTGTTGTGTACCGCGCGGGCCATGGGTGAGTTCGGTGCGGTGTCGGTGGTCTCCGGGCACATTCGCGGGGTGACCAACACCTTGCCGCTGCACGTCGAGATCCTCTACAACGAATACAACCACGTGGCCGCGTTCGCCGTGGCGAGTCTGTTGCTGATCCTGGCGCTCTTCATCCTGCTGCTCAAGCAGTGGAGCGAAAACCGTATCAACCGCCTGCGCGCCAGCGCCGCGGAGGAATAATTCATGTCGATCGAAGTGCGTAACGTCAGCAAGAATTTCAATGCGTTCAAGGCGCTGGACAACATCAGCCTGGATATCCACAGCGGTGAGCTGGTGGCGTTGCTCGGCCCGTCCGGCTGCGGCAAGACCACGTTGCTGCGGATTATCGCCGGCCTGGAAACCCCGGATCAGGGCAGCATCGTATTCCACGGCGAAGACGTCTCCGGCCACGACGTGCGTGATCGCAACGTCGGTTTCGTGTTCCAGCACTACGCGCTGTTCCGCCACATGACGGTGTTCGACAACGTCGCGTTCGGCCTGCGCATGAAACCGAAAAACCAGCGCCCGAGCGAAAGCCAGATCGCGACCAAGGTCCACGAACTGCTGAACATGGTGCAACTGGACTGGCTGTCGGATCGCTACCCGGAGCAGTTGTCCGGCGGCCAGCGTCAGCGTATCGCCCTGGCCCGCGCGTTGGCGGTGGAGCCGAAGGTGCTGCTGCTCGATGAGCCGTTCGGCGCCCTCGACGCCAAAGTGCGTAAAGAACTGCGCCGCTGGCTGGCGCGCCTGCACGAAGACATCAACCTGACCTCGGTGTTCGTGACCCACGACCAGGAAGAAGCGATGGAAGTCGCCGACCGCATCGTGGTGATGAACAAGGGCGTGATCGAGCAGATCGGCTCCCCGGGCGACGTCTACGAAAACCCGGCCAGCGATTTCGTTTATCACTTCCTCGGCGACTCGAACCGCTTGCTGCTCAGCGACGACAACCACGTGCTGTTCCGCCCGCACGAAGTGTCGTTGTCCAAACATGAACTGGAAGATCACCACGCCGCTGAAGTGCGCGATATCCGCCCGTTGGGCGCGACCACGCGAGTGACGTTGAAGGTGGAGGGGCAAACGGATCTGATCGAGGCCGAAGTGGTGAAAGACCACGACAGCCTGATCGGTCTGGCCAAGGGTGAAACGCTGTTCTTCAAACCGAAGGTCTGGCAGAAAGTCGCCAGCCTCTAAAATCAAAAGATCGCAGCCTGCGGCAGCTCCTGCATTGGAATGCGTTTCCCCTGTAGGAGCTGCCGCAGGCTGCGATCTTTTAAAGCGGCCTAAGCCGCCGCTTTGCCATTCGGATTGACCCGCACCACCCCCGCCCGCGCCTCGATCTGCTCTTTCAACTCATGGCGCATCCCGAGCAGGAACGCCAACTCGGCCACGACAAACAACGGCCCGACAATCAACCCGCTCACGTCATCGACAAACGCCGGTTTGCGCCCTTCATAGTGGTGCCCGACAAACTGGATCACCCAGCCGATCACGAACATCGCCAGCCCGCTGCTGAGCCAGACCATGGTGCTCTGCTGCGCCAGCGCATGCCCGGCCCAGACCGACAGGCCCATCAGCAGTGTCATCAGAACACCCAGCTTCAGTTCCAGGCGCAGGTAAAACCACGCCGAGGCCAGCGCCAGCAGCACCGCCGGCGATAGCCACAACCCGCCCAGCGCCCATTGCGGCCGCGACAACAACACTGCCACGGCCACCACGATCAGCGGAATGCCGATAAAGTGGCTGGCGATGTTGCGCGGGTCGCGGTGGTAGGCGGCGTATTGACTCAAGTGATCGACGAGGCTTTTCATTGTTGTTCCTCCTGTAGGGTGAGAGCAGCATGCCCCGGGTTCGGCGTTCGCTCTGTCAGGCAGGCGACAATTGGGAGTGTTCATGGATAAGCGTTCACGGCTGATGACCGGGCAATGGTTCAGTCATCTGCCGGCATCCTTTCAGGATAGTCTGCTGGCGGCGGCCCGGGAGCGGCGGCTGACGGCGGGGCAGCGGCTGTTTCAACGCGGCGATGCACCGTGCGGTTTGTACGCAGTGCTCGACGGCGCGATCCGTATCGGCGCGGTGAGCGAGCAGGGCAAGGAGGCGTTGCTGAGCCTGGTGGAAGCGCCGCACTGGTTCGGCGAAATCTGCCTGTTCGACGGCCAGCCGCGCACCCATGACGCTTATGCGGTCGGGCCGTGCACCTTGCTGAATATTCCGCAGGCCACGTTGCTGAAAATTCTCGATGAACAACCGGTGTACTGGCGCCATCTGGCATTGCTGATGAGCCACAAACTGCGCCTGACGTTCATCAACCTCGAACAGTTGAGCCTGCTGCCGGCCCCGGCGCGCCTGGCGCATCGCTTGCTGATGATCGCCGAGGGCTACGGCGAACTCGACCCGCCGCGGCGGGTGCTGCAATTGCCACAGGAACAGCTGGCGTCGATGCTGTCGCTGTCGCGCCAGACCACCAATCAGATCCTCAAGGATTTGCAGGGGCAGGGGATTATCGGGTTGGGGTACGGCGAGATCGAAATTCTTGATGCCGTTCGATTGCGGG
The DNA here is from genome assembly GCF_017491705.1 of Pseudomonas sp. 86_A. Classification (NCBI taxonomy): domain Bacteria; kingdom Pseudomonadati; phylum Pseudomonadota; class Gammaproteobacteria; order Pseudomonadales; family Pseudomonadaceae; genus Pseudomonas; species Pseudomonas sp. 86_A. Next base: position 90,114 of record NZ_JAFGYS010000012.1, read on the forward strand.
CGCTGGCCACAATTTGACGGGCACCTGAGACCCCCTGTGGGAGCGAGCCTGCTCGCGAAAGCGGTGGGTCATTCAACGGTGATGTCGACTGAACCGACGCCTTCGCGAGCAGGCTCGCTCCCACATTTTTTGGTCTGTGTTGATTCAGGAACCGCGATAGGTCGAGAAACCATAAGGGCTGAGCAGCAGCGGGATGTGGTAGTGCTGGTCAGTCTGCTTCACCTGGAAAATCACCGGAATCTCCGGGAAAAACGTCTCACGCTTGGCCTTCTCGAAATACTCGCCGGTCTTGAACACCACCCGGTATTCGCCCGCCTCGAACGGCTGTTTGGCCGGGAACAGTTCGGCGATGCGCCCCTGTTCGTTGGTGGTGCCCTGAGCCAGCGGCTGCCAGTTCTGGCCGACGTGTTTTTCCAGGGTGACGTTGATTCCGGGCGACGGCAGGCCGTTTTCCAGATTGAGCACATGCACGCTCAGTGGGTTGCCGGCGGCCAGCGCCAGGCTTGAAATGGCGCTCAGGCCGAGTGCGGCGAAGGTCATGCGCAGGGTGGTCATGGTCAGTCTCCTTATTGGGAACGGGTGAGGGTCAGGCCGGCCTTTTCGGCGGCCTTGATGGCACAGCTTTCGTCTTGTTCACCGCCGCCGGAGCCGGCCACGCCCATGGCGCCGACCAGCTCAGTGCCGGCGAACAACGGGATGCCGCCGCCAAGCAACAGCAGCTCATCGAGGGTGTTGAGGTTGGCGGTGTCCGGGTTGCTGCGGGCGCGTTCGGCGAACAGCCGGGTCGGGGTTTTCGTCGACAGCGCGGTGTACGCTTTGCGCTGGCTGGCGGCGGTGTTGTGCGGGCCGATGCCATCGCCGCGCAGGGTCACCAGCAGGTTGCCGCCACGGTCGAGCACCGAGACTGTGCCGCTGCAGTTGTTCAGCGCCGAGTCGGCCAGCAGGCGCGCGGTTTTCAGATCGAGGTCGGCGTGCCGCGGCAGGTCAGGGCTGGCGAAAGCGCTGGTGTTCAGGCCGATGGCGAGGCTCGCAACGAGGTATTTGAAGGTCATGAACAGGCTCCGAAAGCGAAGGACATCACCTTAGCCGCCGGTCCTCGTCAGAACCTCGTCAGGCGGATTACAAGTTTGTAATGGGCAATCGGGCCGAAGACGCCTAGCCTGTGTGCCTGATCAATCGAGGTGTGCCATGCGTTTGCTGGTCGTAGAAGATGAAGCCAAAACCGCGAATTTCCTTGCCAAAGGCCTGGGCGAATCGGGATTCGCCGTGGACGTGGCCCTCAATGGCCTCGACGGGCGCTATTTCATCGAGCAGCAGGAATACGACCTGATCATCCTCGACGTGATGCTGCCGGGCCTCAATGGCTGGCAGTTGCTGCAACTGATCCGCCAGCGCGGCGCCACGCCGGTGTTGTTCCTGACCGCCAAGGATGCCATCGAAGACCGCGTGCGCGGCCTCGAACTGGGCGCCGATGATTACTTGCTCAAGCCCTTCGCGTTCGCCGAATTGCTCGCGCGGGTGCGCACGCTGCTACGCCGCGGGCCGCTGCGCGAGGCCGAGTCCTACAGCATCGCCGACCTCGAGATTGATGTGCTGCGGCGTCGGGTCAGCCGCGGCGGCCAGCGCATTGCCCTGACCAACAAGGAATTTGCCCTGTTGCAACTGCTCGCCAGCCGTCAGGGCGAAGTGTTGTCGCGCACCCTGATCGCCTCGCAGGTGTGGAACCTGAATTTCGACAGCGACACCAACATGGTCGAGGTCGCGGTGCGCCGCTTGCGGGCCAAGGTCGATGACCCGTACATGCCGAAACTGATCCACACCGTGCGCGGCGTCGGCTATCAGCTGGAAGCGCCCGACGATGCGCGCTAGGTCGATCGCCTGGCGTCTGGCGCTGGCGTTCGCTGTGGTCTGCGCGTTGGTATTGAGCGCGATTGGCGTGTTCCTCTACCGCTCACTCGCCTCGGAGATCGCCTATCGGGATGATCTGGCGTTGCTCGGCCGCCTGGAACAGGTGCGCGCCCTGCTCGCCGACAGCGACAGTCTCGACGCCTTGCAGGCGCGTCCACGGTTGTACCAGAACATGCTCGGTAACCTCGACAGCCTGTTGCTGGTGCGGCGCGCTGACGGTTCGAGCGTGATTGCGATCAACCCGCGCCCGCGCGAGCTGCCGACATTGAACGCCATCGCGCGCGAGCAAACGCCGCAGCGTCGCGATGTGCTGACCTGGCAAGCGCCGGACGGCGCCGAGCTGGCGTTGTTGTCCGGTGAGGCCCGTGGGCCGAACGGCGAACCGCTGATTGTGATCGCCGGCAAGGTGCTCACTGAGCGTGAGCAGATGCTCGCCAGTTATCGCTTGCGCCTGTATCTGGCCGTCGGGCTTGGCGCGCTGCTGGCGTTCGCGCTGGGACTGGTATTGCTGCGCCGTGGCCTGCAACCGTTGCGCCAGTTAAGCGCGGCGGTGCGCGGCATTGATCTGCGCAGTCTTGATCAGCGACTGCCCGCCACCGGCACCCCCGCCGAATTGCTCGAGCCGGTGCAGGCGCTCAATGGCATGCTCGCCCGCCTGGACGATAGCGTGCAGCGGCTGTCGCAGTTTTCTGCCGATCTGGCCCACGAGATCCGCACCCCGTTGCACACCTTGCTCGCCAGCAATGGCCAGGCACTGAACCATCCGCGCAGTACGGCGGAATATCAGGAGTTGCTGGCCTCGAACATGGAAGAGTTCGAACGCCTCAAGCGCATGGCCGAGAACCTGATGTTCCTCGCCCGCGCCGAAGCGGCTGAGCGGGCGCTCGACTTGCGCACGCTGGAGTTGCACGAGGTCGGTAGTGAACTGTGCGATTACTTCGAAGCCCTGGCGGACGACCGCGATATTCGTCTGGAAAACGCGTTGCACGGCGAACTGTTGGCCGACCAGCAACTGCTGCAACGTGCCTTGGGTAATCTGCTGGCCAATGCGGTGCGCCACGCCGATGAAGGCACGCAGATCAGCCTGCGCCGCCGCGATGAGCCGGGGGTGTGCTGGTTGCAGGTGCACAACCACGGCCCGGCCATTGCGCCAGAACATCTGGGCAAACTGTTTGACCGTTTCTATCGCGTCGATCCTGCACGGGCGCAGCCTGGGGATTCGGGTGGGCTGGGGCTGGCGATCGTGCAGTCGATCATGCAGCTGCATGGCGGGCAGGTGCGGGTCAGCAGTGATGCTGACGGCAGCGTTTTTGAGCTGGGTTTTGCGTTAAATTAAAGGGCGCTATCGCGAGCAGGCTCACTCCTACAATTGGAATGCGTTCCCCCTGTAGGAGTGAGCCTGCTCGCGATGGCGTCAGATCAGACAACCTGATTCTGGATCAGCGCAACCCGTCGCGAAACTGCCCCGGCGTCATCCCCGTCCAGCGCTTGAACGCGCGGCTGAAGCTGCTGGTATCGGCAAATCCCAACAGATAACTCACCTCACTCAACGAACACTGCGGATCGCGCAGATGCAGCAGCGCCAGATTCTCACGGCTCTCGTTGAGCAACGTGTCAAAGCGACAACCTTCGTCCGCCAGGTGCCGTTGCAGGCTGCGCAGGCTCAGGTGCAGCGCTTGGGCGATGCGTTCGGCGCTGGGTTCGCCTTCCGGCAGTTGTTCTTCGATGGCGTCGCGCACCTTGCGCTCCCATGTCAGCGGTTTGAGCTGGGCGAGGGTGCGCTTGAGCACGGCTTCGTTGTGTTCGGCCAGTTCCGGGTTGGCGTCGTCGAGGTGGCTGTCGAAGTCGGCGAGGGCGAACTCCAGGCGATCCTCGGCGGCGCAAAAATGCACCGGCGCGCGGAACACCTTGTGCCATGGATGCGGGTCTTGCGGTTCCGGGCGGCGCAGGTACACCGCCAGCGGCGCGTAGTCGCGACCGAGGCGATTGCGGCAGGTGCGCACGTAGATCGCGGCAAACGCGTCGATGGCTTCGAAGGCCGGTGCCGGATTGCCTGACGGAATGTTCAGACGGAACAGATAGCGGTCATCGCTGCGGCTCAACTCCAGTTCCAGCGCATCGCTGACCACCGGGTGGTAACGCACGATGCGTTCGAACACCTCGCGCAGGCTGCCGCTGGCCACCAGCGCGTAACCGAGCGCATGGAACGTGGTCGGGCTGACGAACCGCGATACCCGCAGGCCGATGGCCGGATCGCCGCTGAACTGCACCGCCAGTTGCCACAGGCGCGTGGTGCCGGACAACGGATAACGCGCGTTCGGGTCGTCCATCAGCTGCGGGTCGAGGCCAGCCTGTTGGCACAGGCCGATACTGTCCAGCCCCAGCGCATCGAGTTGCTTGCGCAAGGCACGGGTCCAACTGGCGAGGGAGGTCGGTTCCTTCATGCTGATTGGCGCTTCCGGTCAACAGGTTGGCGTTCTCGGCTAGCGTGTTCTGCAATTGCCCAGGGCAGGATGCGAACATCGATAACCAGAGGATGGAAGCATGGACCGTACTTCTGCAAGTCCCCAGCGACACAATGCCGCCCAGCGATCAGCGCATATTCGCGAAGTGGTACTGGCCAAGGGCGTCGAATTGCGTGAGCGCTACCCGATTCTCCAGCATCAGGATGCCCTCGGTGCGGGCATTCTGGCCTTCGCCCTGGCCGGGATGATCGGCTCGGCAGCGCTGTACATAAGCGGCCATATGGCGTGGTGGGTGTGCCTGCTGCTCAACGCGTTTTTCGCCTCGTTGACCCATGAGCTGGAACACGACCTGATCCACAGCATGTATTTCCGCAAGCAGCGCGTGCCGCACAACCTGATGATGGGCCTGGTCTGGCTGGCGCGGCCGAGCACCATCAACCCGTGGATCCGCCGGCATCTGCACCTCAACCATCACAAGGTGTCCGGCACCGAAACCGACATGGAAGAACGGGCGATCACCAACGGTGAACCGTGGGGTTTTGCGCGGTTGCTGATGGTCGGCGACAACGTGATGTCGGCGTTCATCCGCATGCTGCGGGCCAAGACCTGGGCGCACAAAATCAGCATCATCAAACGCACGCTGAAAGTCTACGCGCCGCTGGCGCTGGTGCATTGGGGTGCGTGGTACGTGTTTCTCGGCTTTCACGCGGCCAATGGCATCGCCTATCTGCTGGGTTCGCCGATCGAATGGTCAGCAACGACGTTATCGGTGATGCAGGTAATCGATATCGCCGCCGTGGTGATCATCGGCCCGAACGTGTTGCGCACGTTTTGCCTGCACTTCATCAGTTCGAACATGCATTACTACGGGGACGTCGAGCCAGGCAATGTGCTGCAGCAGTGCCAGGTGCTGAACCCGTGGTGGTTGTGGCCGCTGCAGGCGTTCTGCTTCAACTTCGGCAGCAGCCACGGGATTCACCATTTTGTGGTGAAGGAACCGTTTTACATTCGCCAGATGACCGTGCCGGTGGCGCACAAGGTGATGCGTGAGATGGGCGTGCGGTTCAATGATTTCGGCACGTTCGGGCGGGCGAACCGGTTTGTTCGTCAAGATGAAATCGCGGTGTCTGGGGAGGCGGTGGAGGCCTGACAAGCTGCCCTCACCCTAACCCTCTCCCAGAGGGAGAGGGGATCGATTGGGGGATATCGAAGAGTTACGCCGACGTGAAAGTGCTTCGTTGAATCCATAATCGACCCATTTTCACAGGTCGATATTTAACGTAAGACACCTCGGTCAGCTCCCTCTCCCTCTGGGAGAGGGCTGGGCGGGCGGCGTTCCGATGAGGGGGTTTTGATCTTCCCCTCAATCCGGCTGAAACGGCGAAGCACTCAAGATCACCCCGGTCTCCTCCACATACTGCTGCCAATGCCCGATCAACGCGCTGAGCTTGTCCGGCTGACTCGACGCCAGATCATGAATCTCCCCCGGATCACTCGCCAGATCATAAAGCTGCCAGGTCGCCGGCCCGACCGGTCCGGGGATCCACACCGCTTTCCACGACCCCTGGCGAATCGCCCGGCGGCCAAACAATTCCCAACCGGTGACGGTGTGCTCGTCGTGCACCTGCGCCGTCTCGCCGGACAAGAAGCCCAGCCACGATTTACCCCGCAGCGGCGCCACCGGTTTGCCGTGCCATTGCTTGCCCGGATGGCGCACGCCGGCCAGATCGAGAATAGTCGGGGTGATGTCCATCACGGTGCCGAAGCCATGACTGATCTGCCCTTTGATCGGCAGTTGTGGATAGTGCAGCAGCGCCGGCACGCGAATCCCGCCCTCAGTGGTGAAGGCCTTGAACAGCCGTGACGGCGCGGTCGCTACCTGCGCCCAGTTCGGCCCGTACCAGACGTAGGAATTGGCCCGGCCGATATTGTCGAGGCTGTTGTCGTAGTGCTGGTTCAGATAAGTCAGCAACTCCGGGCCGAACTTGGGGAAAGCTTCCAGCAGCGCCCCTTCGGCACCGTTGTCGGACATGAACAGAATGAACGTATTGTCGAGTTGCCCCTGCTGGCGCAGGTAATCGACCACCCGACCGATGTTCCAGTCCATGCGCTCGACCATCGCCGCGTAGACCTCCATCGCCCGCGCGGAAATCTGCTTCTGCTCGTCGCTCAGCGCTTCCCATTGCGCGCTCAGCTGGATCAGCGGGTGCGGTTCGACGTCCGGTTCGATCAGCCCCAGCGCCTTGAGTTTTTCCAGGCGTTGCAGACGCAGCAACTCGGGGCCGGCGTCGTAGCGGTCACGGTATTTTTCGACGATGTCAGCCGGCGCCTGCAACGGCCAGTGTGGTGCGGAGAAGGGCAGATAGGCGAAGAACGGCCGGCTCTGATCGCGCTCCTTGAGGTACTGCAGCAGCTTGTCGCCGAAGGCATCAGACGAGTAAAAATCCTTGGGCAATTCGTCGAGGAATGTGTCGTCTTCGATGTACAGCGCCGGGGTCGACTTCAGCAGACCCGGGGTGTGCTCATCGTAAGTCGGCTCGAAACCGTAATGGTTGGCCGCCCCCGGCAGCAGCGAAAACGAACGCTCGAAACCGCGGGCCTGCGGTGCCAGGTCAGCGGTCAGGCCGAGGTGCCATTTGCCGCTCATCAAGGTTTGATAACCGGCCTCGCGCAGCAGCTCGGGCAGGGCAACCACGCGGTCGTTGAGATAGCCTTCGTAACCCGGTTTGCCGATCAATTCCGGGGTCAGCGCTTCGGCCATGGTACCGATGCCGGCGATGTGGTGGTCGGTGCCGGTCAGCAACATCGAACGGGTTGGCGAGCAGGTCGGCGCGGTGTGGAAATCGGTCAGGCGCAGGCCGTTGTTGGCCAGGGCATCGAGGTTCGGCGTGGCGATTTCGCCACCGAACGCGCCGAGGTCGGAGAAGCCGAGATCGTCGGCCAGAATCACCAGAAAGTTGGGGCGTTGCGGCATCGAAAAATTCCTCTCAGCAGGCAATGAACGACAGCGGCAGATCGCGGATCTGCACCGGTGCGCTCGGTTGGTAATGATCGTCACTGGTCAGTTCGTGCAGCAGCTCTTCGCGCAATTGATGGAAGTCGAAACTGCTGCGCTGGCGCGGGTGCGGCAGGGCGATGTCGACCACCTGCTTGATCCGCCCCGGACGCGGCTCCATCACCACCACACGGTCGGCGAGAAAGATCGCTTCCTCGACGTCGTGGGTGACGAGGATGGTGGTGATTTTTGCCCGGTCGCGGATCGCCAGCAGCTCGTCCTGCATCTGCTGGCGGGTCAGTGCGTCGAGCGCACCGAAGGGTTCGTCGAGCAGCAGAATCCGTGGGCTGGCGACCAGTCCGCGAGCAATCGCCACGCGCTGGGCCATGCCGCCGGACAACTGGTGCGGATAGGCGCGGGTAAAGTCGCGCAGGCCGACCAGATCGATGAAATCGTTGATGCGTTGCTGCTTTTCGGCGGCGCTCAGTGGCTCGTTGACCAGGCCCAGGCCGATGTTGTCGGCCACCGTCAGCCACGGGAACAAACGGTGCTCTTGAAACACGATGCCGCGCTCGCCACCGATGCCGCTGACGGCTTTGCCATCCACGGTAATCTGTCCGCGAAATTGCGTGTCGAGGCCGACCAGCAAGCGCAGCAAGGTCGATTTGCCGCAACCGCTGGAGCCGACGATGGCGACGAATTCGCCCTCGGCGATGTCCAGGTTGAATTCGCGAATCGCCTCCAGTTCGAAACCGTCGACGTCGAAGGATTTGCCTACGTGGGTGAAGCTGACAATCGGAGCGTTCATGCGTGTCTCCAGCGAGTGGCGCGAATTTCCAGGCGTTGGCCGATGAGGTTGAGCAGGGCGCCGGTGAGGCCGACCAGGAGCATTCCGGCCATGATCAGGTCCATGCGCAACAGCTGTTGGGCGCCGATCATCTGGCTGCCGATGCCGCCGTTGGACGGCATGAAATATTCGGCGCCGATGGTGCCGAGCCAGGCGTAGATCAGGCTCAGGCGCAGCCCGGCGAAAATCCCCGGCGCGGCACCCGGCAACACCAGACGGCGCAGGCGCTGGCCGAGGCTCAGGCGCAGCACCTGCGCGGCTTCGTTGAGGTGTGGCGAGAGGTTGGCGACGCTGCGTTGGGTGGCGATGAACAAGGGGAAAAACGCGGCAAGGGCGACGAATACCCACTTCGCCAACTCACCCAGGCCGAACCAGGCGGTGAGTAGCGGCACCCAGGCGAAAATCGCGATCTGCCGCAGGGCGGCGAGGGTCGGGCCGAGCAGCCGTTCGCTGGTGCGCGACAGGCCCAGCAGCAGGCCGAGGGCGAAACCCAGTCCGCCGCCCAGCAACAAACCACCGACGGTGCGGCCGAGGCTCAAGGCCATGCCGCTGATCAGCGTGCCGTCGAGCAGACCGTTCTTGGTCGTTTCCAGCACCGCGAGCGGGCTGACCAGAATGTTCGCGTCGACCCACTGCTGATCGCTCGCCACTTGCCACACGCCGAGCAGGCCCAGCGGCAACAGCCACGGTTGCAGGCGTTGCCAGCCTTCGTAGCGCGGGCCTCGGCGGATTTCTGCGGTGGCCGGATGCGGCCAGTGCACCAGCTTGCGGTCGAGCCAACCGATGCCGCGATCCATTGCTACACCGAGCACACCGATAACCACGATGCACACAAACACGATGTCGAGCATGAACAGCTGCCGCGCCCAGACCATCAAGTAACCGATACCTTCGCTGGAGGCCAGCAACTCCACCGCCAGCAACGAGGTCCAACCGGCGGCCAGGGCCAGACGCACGCCGGCCATGAACGCCGGCAGCGCGGCCGGCAGCACCAGGCGGCGGATCAGCAGGTACGGCGGCAGGCGCAATACGGCGGCGGCTTCGCGCAGTTTCGGTTGCGCATCACGCACACCGACCAGCGTGTGCAGGGTCACCGGAACCACGATGGCCTTGATCAGCACCACCAGTTTCAGCACTTCGCCGATGCCGAAAAACACCATGAACAGCGGAATCCACGCCAGCGTTGGCACCTGCGCCAGACCGGCAAATGTTGGAAAGACCAAGCGTTCCAGACGCCGGCTGAAACCCAGTGCGGCACCCAGCACTGCGCCAGCAAAGATCCCTGCCAGCAACCCCCAGAGCAGGCGTTGCAGGCTGATCCACAGGTGACTCCACAATTCGCCCTGAGACAGCTCGATGGCGCTGTTCCAGACCAGCGACGGCGCCGGCAGAATCTGCTCGCTCATCCATTGATTGCGTGCGGCCAGCCACCACAGCGCGAACAGACTGAGCGGCAGCAGCCACGGCAACAGGCGTTGGTTCAGGCTGGGCCAGGTGCGCCGGCTTTTCAGTGGCGGCGCCGGCAGCGGCAGACTGAGCAGGGATTGACGGGCCATGGGTGACCTCCGTTGTCGGGTTGGCTCAAGATCAAGATCAAAAGATCGCAGCCTTCGGCAGCTCCCACGGGGGAATGCGTCCTTGAATTGACCCCTGTAGGAGCTGCCGAAGGCTGCGATCGCTTGCGGTATTAACTAAGAGCTAATGGTTATAAGTAATCTTTAATAAGTTGTTTTTGGAGATAAGCAGCGCCATTTAAGGCCTCCAGCCAGATGCGCATCCAATGCATTCGAAGAATATTTTCGATGCTGTTAATGCATACGCCGCTGCAGCCCGCGTCGTTGCCTGCTTAGCGTTAAAAGCTATAAAAATGTGCATTTATAGTATTTAAGCGAAGGTCATGCTTCAGCCTACTTTCGGCTTCTCAACGCCCGTCGTGATCAAGGAGTCGCACCCATGAACCTTCCCTTCAAACGTGTCTTCAGTCTGTTGACCATCCCGGCGCTGGCGGGGCTGCTGGCCTTGACTGCGCACGCCGACGAACTCAAGGAAATCAGGATCGCCGTGCCCGACCTGAGCGCCGGCACCCAGCACAGCGGGGGTGGAGTGGTGGATGTGTTGCGCGATCAGCAGATCTTCGAAAAAGCCTTCGCCGATCAGGGCATCAAGATTCAATGGAGCTTCTTCAAGGGCGCCGGGCCGGTGATCAACGAGGCGTTCGCCAACGGTCAGGTCGATCTGGCGTATCTGGGCGATCTGGCGGCGATCATCGGCAAGTCCAATGGCCTCGACACACGTCTGCTCAGTGCCAGTGCGCGCGGGGTGAAGCAGTATCTCGGCGTGGTGCCGGGTTCGGGGATCAAGACCTTGCAGGACCTCAAGGGCAAACGCGTGGCGATCTTCCGCGGCACCGCCACCCAGCTGTCGTTTGACGCGGCGCTGGCTAGCCAGGGCTTGAGCGAGAAGGACTTGAAGGTGATCAACCTCGATTTCAGCGGGGCCACCGCCGCGCTGGCCGCCAAGCAGATTGATGCGTCGTGGGGCAGCTCCGGTCTGGCCGCCTTGCAGACCAAGGGGCTGGCGGAATTGCCGCTCAACACCAAGGATCTGGGCGGCGCCGGCAGCGTGCAATCGGTGCTGGTAGGCGCCGGCAAGTTTGTCGACGGGCATCCGGAGGCTGTGGCGAAATTGCTCAAGGCGCAGCAACAGGCCGTGGAGTGGTTAACCCAGGACAGCAACAAGGACGCCTACGTGCAACTGGTGTCGGGACTGGCGAGTTATCCACCGGTGATCCTGTCGCAGGACCTGCAGGATCAGAAACTCAGTGAAGTGTTCCCGTCGACGCTGGATCCGGTGTTCCTCGGCAAGTTGCAGGACTCGGTGGATCTGGCGGCGCAGCAGAAGCTGATTCGCAAGCCGTTCAAGGTCAACGATTGGGTGGCACCGGAGCTGGCAGCGGCCAAGCTCTGAATCTGTAGCGCTGGGTCCGACGCCATCGCGAGCAGGCTCACTCCTACATTTGGAATCCGTTCCCTTGTAGGAGTGAGCCTGCTCGCGATAGCGCTCTAAACGGCAACGCTGATCTCTTGCTTATCCACCGCCACCAGCGTCTCGATCATCGCCCTTGCTGCCGGAGACAAGCGAAACCCGGTGCGACTGACAATCCCGCAGCGCGCATTCATGCTCTCCAGATTCTGCGGCAGGTTGCGCCAGTGCAGCAGCGCCAGCGAACCCTGGGCAATGTCCTCGTAAAACGCCTCTTCCGTACCGATGCCGATGGCATTGGATTGCAGCACCACTTTCACCAGCGCCGGGAAATGCTCGGTCTCGATGGTCGGCGAAAAATCGATGCGGCCGCTGAGGTTCGCCAGCAGTTTGCGAATGCCCGGCGGGATCAATGTGGTCGCCAGCGGGTAATCGAACATGTCGTTGGTCGACAGGCTTTCCTTGGCCAGCAACGGGTGCCCCGGGCGGCAGAAAAACACCCCGCGCTTGGGTGTCAGCGGCTGGGTCTGGAAGTTCGGGTCCGATTCAAAATGACGGATGTCGGCAATGAAGAACTCGATCTCTTCGCGACTCAGCGCACGGCTGAGTTTTTCCCAGTTATCCACCTGAAAACAGGTGCGCACTTTCGGGTGCGCGTTGATGAATTGCGCTACCGCATCCGGCACCAGTTTCACCGCCGGTGCCGGGCCGCAACCGAAGTGCAATTCACCGGCGTCGAGCTTGGTCATCTGCGTCACCTCGGCGCTGAGCAGCGCCGCACCCTGCACCAGGGTCAGGGCGTGTTGCAGCACCACCTGGCCTTCGGGCGTCGGGCGCAGATCCTTGTTGCCGCGATCCACCAGCACGCAGCCGAACTCCTGCTCCAGCCCTTGAATGCTGCGGCTGAATGCCGGTTGGGTGATGCCCATGGCGTCCGCCGCACGAACAAAACTGCGGTGTTCATTGAGGGCGATGAAGTAACGCAACTGGCGAAGATCCATATGCTTTTCCGGCATCCTAAAAATAGCTCGAAGGCATTTGCGACGAGGGTTGTTTGAGGTTTTAAATGCAAGCTCTTATTCCGTCAACGAAGCATGTCGATATCTATTAGATGTAAATGGAATATAGATAGAGCGATGTTTCGCTGCCGCCCAACCGCAAGCAGTCGATGAGGGTCTACCCATGAGCAATGCCGCACTCGCTGTAAAACCCGCTGTCCACGCGCTGGAAATCCATCCGGTGGCCGGTCGTATCGGCGCCGAGATTCGTGGCGTGCACCTGTCCGGTGAACTGGATGCCGCCACGGTCGAAGCCATCCAGCAGGCGCTGATCCAGTACAAGGTCGTGTTCTTCCGCGAGCAGACCCAGCTCGACGATCAGCGTCAGGAAGCCTTTGCCCACCTGCTCGGCGAACCGGTGGCGCATCCGACCGTGCCGGTGCGTGAGGGCACGCGTTATCTGCTGGAACTGGACGGTGCCGAGGGGCAGCGCGCCAACTCCTGGCACACCGACGTGACCTTCGTCGACGCCTACCCGAAAGCCTCGATCCTGCGCTCGGTGGTGGCCCCGGCCTTCGGTGGCGACACCCTGTGGGCCAACACTGCGACGGCGTACAACGAACTGCCGCCGGAGCTGCGTGAGCTGGCGGACAAACTGGTCGCCGTGCACAGCAACGAATATGACTACGCCGGGGCCAAGCCGGACGTCTCGGCGGAGAAGCTCGAGCGCTATCGCAAGATCTTCACTTCGACCGTTTACGAGACCGAGCACCCGGTGGTGCGCGTACACCCGATCAGTGGCGAGAAGAGCTTGTTGCTGGGGCATTTCGTCAAGCGCATCAAAGGTTATTCGCAGGCTGATTCGGCGCACCTGTTCGGCTTGTTGCAGAGCCATGTGATTCGTCAGGAAAACACCGTGCGCTGGCGCTGGAAGGCGGGTGACGTGGCGATCTGGGATAACCGTTCGACGCAGCATTATGCGATTGATGATTACGGCACCCAGGACCGTATCGTGCGCCGGGTGACGCTCAAGGGTGAAGTGCCGGTTGGGGTCTCGGGGCAGCGTAGTCAGACGATCAAGGGTGCTGAGATCGTCGGCGTCTGACCCGGCCTCTTCGCTGGCAAGCCAGCTCCCACAGGGAATTGTGTTAAACACAATGGATGTGAACGACACGAGACCTGTGGGAGCTGGCTTGCCAGCGATGCTTTTAATCACCAGACGCCGATCTGCACCAGCTTCTCGGTCTCAGGCTCGCCATACCGAAAACGCTGCCCGCGCAAATCGATCTCCTGATGGCTGATGGTCGTCCGCCGCTTCAACCCGCGCACCCACTCGAACAGATACCCCGCATGCTCCTCGCGCACCGCCGCGTACGCCGGATCCTCACCCAGATCGCGCAGCTCCTGCGGATCATTCAACAGGTCAAACAACTGCGGCCGGAAGCCGTCGTACGCCAGGTATTTCCAGCGCTCGCTGCGCACCATGGTCATGCGGCAACGGTCGATCGGCTGGCCGAGGCGCTCGCGTGCAGGGGCCTGGAAGGCGTAGTCGTATTCGCTGATTGCGTAGCCGCGCCAGTCGGGGTTTTCACCGTGCAACAGCGGGATCAGCGAGCGTCCTTCCAGCCGATGCTCGGCCCCCGGCAAACCCAATGCCTGCAGAAACGTCGGCAACGCGTCGATGGTTTCCGCCAGGCGCTGATCCACCGTGCCTCGCGTGATGTCTGCCGCCGCGCGCGGGTCGCGCACGATCAGCGGCACGCCCACCGCTTGCTCCAGCAAGAATTCCTTCTCGCCCAGCCAATGGTCGCCCAAAAAGTCGCCGTGATCGCTGGTGAACACGATCAGCGTGTCATCCCAACGTCCGTTGCTCTGCAGAAAATCGAACAGCCGCCCGAGTTGATCATCCACCTGCTTGATCAGGCCCATGTAGGTAGGGATTACATTCAATCGTACTGAGTCGCGAGAGAAGTTGAGGCTTTCCTCGTGCTGGCGAAACGCTGTGTATACGGGGTGTTTGCTGGCTTCGGAGGGCGTCGCGCGGACCGGTTCTAGAATCGATTTCGTACTGTACAAGCTGTGGTATGGCGCCGGTACGATGTAGGGCCAGTGCGGTTTGATGTACGACAGGTGCAAACACCAGGATTTGTCACCTTGCTCACCGATGAAGTCGATGGCTCGATCTGTAGTGTAGACAGTCTCTGAGAATTGCTCGGGAATTCGCGCTGGCAAATGCGCATGACGCATCTGCCAGCCGCTGAGGATTTCGCCGTTCTCGCCTTCGGCGGCATTGGCCCAGTCGTGCCAAGGGTTGCGGCCGCCGAAGCCTTGCTCGCGCAGGTAATGGGTGTAGGGCGCGGATTCGCGCTTGTCGTCGAACAGCGGGTCGTCGGGGAAGATCCCGTCGTGGCGAAAGTACGGTTCGAAACCGACCTCGTTGAGCACCTCGGCCTGCGCGCTGTCCGGGTTGATCGCCAGGCGCTGCAAGGCATCGACGTTGGCCGTGGCGTGGGTCTTGCCGACCAGCGCAGTGCGAATGCCGTGGGGGCGCAGGTAATCACCGATCGTCAGTTCTTCCAGCGGCAACGGCACGGCGTTCCACGCGACCTGATGGCTGCTGACGTAGCGCCCGGTGTAGGCCGACATTCGCGACGGCCCGCAGATCGTGCCCTGGGTGTAAGCGCGGCTGAAGCGCACGCCGGCGGCGGCCAGACGATCAATGTTCGGCGTGTGCAGATGCGGGTGGCCGTAGCAGGACAGGTAATCGCGGCGCAGTTGATCGCACATGATGTACAGCACGTTGCGCACGGGGTTTTGCGGGTTGGACATGGGGTTCACCGGTCAGAGAGACAGACGAGGGTTGTCGCTTCCGGTGGGGGTGTTCGGCAAGTGCATTTGGGGAATGGGTTTTATGCAGTGGATGCATCGGTGCCTGCGCCGACCTCTTCGCGAGCAGGCTCGCTCCCACAGGGTTCCTGGCGATCAAATTCTGCATTCACCACAATCCATTGTGGGAGCGAGCCTGCTCGCGAAAGCGTCATCTCAGACAGCAAAATTCTCCAGTGAACAGACTTCATCATCCACCGCATCAACCGCCTTGATCTGCTCAATCATCGCCTCAGCCAGCGGCGACAACCGATACCCCGCCCGACTGACAATCCCGTAGCGGGTGTACAGCTCCTCCAGATCATCCGCCAGACCCTCGATCCGCAAACACACCAGCTCACCCTTGGCCTGATGCAGTGCATCGGAATACGCCCCGACAATCCCGATCGCCTCCGAACGCAGCACCACGCTGAGCAGGCTGGAGCTGTTTTCGCATTCCACATTGGGCGTGAAATCCGGGCGGCCGCTGAGGTCGACGATGACCTTGCGCAGGTTCGGCGGACGAATGCTCACCGCCAGTGGATAGCTCATCAATTGCTCGGCCGTGACCCGTTCAAGAGCGGCCAGCGGATGCCCGGCACGGCAGCAGAAATGCCACTTGCGCGGGCGTAACCGATAGGTGAGGTAATCCGGATCGGCCTCGAAGTGCCGGGTGTCGGCGACGAAGAATTCGAACTCCTCGCTGAGCAGGCGTTTGCTCAGGCTCTGCCAGTCATCGACCTGAAACTGCACCCGCGCTTTCGGGTAGCGCCCGATGAATGCGCCGATCGCGCGCGGGATCAATCCGGCTGCCGGCGCCGGGCCACAACCGAAGCGCAACTCGCCCGCTTCCAGGCCATTGAACTGGCTGATCTCGTTGGCCATCTGCTGCGCGCCGCTGACCAGTCGCCGCGCATGTTCAAGCAGCACCTGACCCTGTTTGGTCGGCGGCAGATCCTTGCGCCCGCGATCGACCAATTGGCAGCCAACGCTGTGCTCCAGCGCCTGAATGCTGCGGCTGAACGCCGATTGCGACAGGTTCACCGCCTGCGCGCCGGCGACGAAGCTGCGTTGTTCGGCAAGGGCGATGAAGTGACGTAACTGGCGCAAGTCGATATGCATTTTTCACATAAAAAATATCCGGGAAATGCATTGGATATGCATTAGGTCGACTCCTTATAAAGGCAATCTCTTATGCAGTAAATATTTGTAAATCCATAAATAAATAACTTAAAAGAATATGCAGCGCTGAAGATGTCTGTGTGTTTTTTGACCAGGAGCCGCGCCATGAGTCCGTTGAACCTTGCGTCACCCTTAACGCCACGACGGCTCAAACGCCTGCCTCTGGCCCTGTTGCTGGCGGGGAGTGCCAGCTGGACCCACAGCTACGCCGCCGAGGCTGAAACCCCGCCGCCGACCCCGGCCGGCAAGGCGGCGGCCAACAATTCGCAACTGGAAACCGTGACCGTCACCACCCGCCGTCGCGAAGAAAGCTCGCAAGACGTGCCGACACCGATGAGCGTGGTCAGCGGCCAGACCCTGGAGACGCAGCGGGTCTACCGCATTCAGGACCTGCAGCAACTGGTGCCCAGCGTCAACGTCGCCTACATGCATGCGCGCCAGTCCAGCGTGTCGATTCGCGGCCTGGGCAATAACCCGGCCAGCGACGGTCTGGAAGGCAGCGTCGGTCTGTACATCGACAACGTGTACCTGGGCCGTCCGGGGATGGCAGTGTTCGACCTGATGGACATCGAACAGCTCGAAGTCCTGCGCGGGCCGCAGGGCACGCTGTTCGGCAAGAACACCACCGCCGGGGTGATCAATATCAGCACCCGCGCGCCGACGTTCACACCCGAGCGCAGCATCGAAACCTCGGTCGGCGAGGACGGTTACTTCCAGACCAAGGGCACCATTTCCGGGCCGCTCAACGATGAGCTGGCCGGACGCTTTTCGGCCTATCGCACCCGCAGCGACGGCGACATCAAAAACGAATACAACGGGCACGATCTGAATGGCGGCTCCCGCGATGGCTTCCGCGCGCAGTTGCTGTTCAAGCCCAACGAAGATTTCAATCTGCGCTGGATCGGCGACTACAACGAAGAGGATTCCAGCGCCGGTACCCGCGTGCTGTACAGCGCCGGGCCGACCATCAACGGCGTCAACCTGTACCAATCGCGGGCCAATGCCGCCGGCGCAACGCTGGTCAACGGTTCGCACCGCAAGGTCAATCTGGACAACGACCAGCACGTCACCGTGCATCAGGGCGGCACGTCGGTGGAAGCCAACTGGAGGTTGCCGAGCGATTTCACCCTGACCTCGATCAGCTCCTACCGCTTCTGGAATTTCACCCCGGCCAACGACGACGGCCTCAACGTGGCGGCGACCTACAACGCCGGCGTTTCGGTCGAGGACAAACAGTACTCGCAGGAATTTCGCCTCGCCTCGCCCAAGGGCGAATTCTTCGATTACGTGGTGGGTGCGTATTACTTCGGCTCGGACCTGGACAACAAATCCTTCGCCTATTACGGCCCGCAGGCCGACATCTGGAATGGCACCCCGCGTGGCGCCCTGGCGAATGTTGGCAGTGTCGGCAACGGCCACATCAAGACCGACAGCTTCGCGCTGTTCGCCCAAGGCACCTGGCACCTCAGCGAACGGCTGGACTTCACCGCCGGGGTGCGCGGCACCTATGAAGAGAAAAACGCCTGGGTCACCCGCGATGCGCCCGTTGGTGGTGCAACGGTGACCGGCGCCGCCGCCACCGCGCGGCGCGGACGGGCCGGTGCCTACGATTCCGGTGATCTCAATCAGTACAGCTCCAGCCCTTCCGGGCTGCTCAACTTAAGCTATCGCATCACCGATGACCTGCTCGGTTACGCCACGCTGTCCCACGGCGAAAAATCCGGTGGGGTGAACCTCGCGGTGGGGTCTGCACCCACCGCCGGCGCCGACTCGCTGCTGATCGGCACCGAACGCGCCAACAACGCCGAGCTCGGCTTCAAGAGCACCCTGTGGGACCGCCGTCTGCAACTCAATGCCAACCTGTTCTGGACCCAGGTCAACGCCTACCAGACCAACGCCTACGACGACGTCAACCGCGTGCAATACCTGACCAACGCCGGCTCTGTGCGCTCACGCGGCGTCGAGTTTGAAAGCACGGTGATCCCGCTGCGCGGCCTGACCCTGAACTTCAACGGCTCGTACAACGACGTCAGCTACCTCTCGTACAAAGATGCGCCGTGCCCGCCGGAAGTCAGCCAGGCACCGGGCGCACCGGCCTCTTGCGACCTCAGCGGCCACCAGGTGGTCGGCGCATCGAAATGGATCGGCAACGCCAACGGCGAATACAAATGGAATCTGGCCAACGGCTTTGAACCCTACGTCACCGCCAGCTATGCGTTCCGCTCGAAAGCGGTGGGAACGGTCGAGGATTCCGACTACGGGCAGATCCCGAGCTACGCCGTGGTCAACTTCTCCACCGGTCTGCGCGGCGACTTCAACCAAGGGCAGTGGGACGTCTCGCTGTGGCTGAAAAACGCCTTCGACAAAACCTATTACACGACGCTGTGGACCGGCGGCAACGGCGGCTATGAAGGCCTGCTCGGTACGCCGCGCACCCTCGGCGTTACCGGTCGCTACGACTTCTGATCTGTTATTCAAGGAGCTGCATCATGTTGCCAGGCAAAACCGCTTTAGCGCTGTTGTTATCCGGTGCAGTGTCAAGCACCGGGGCGCTCGCCGCGCCCAGCGTGTACCCGACCGGCGTCACCCGTTACGACCCGAACAAGGCGTTCAATCAGTACGTGATCTTCAGTGGTGCCGACAAGCAAACGCACCTGATCGACATGAATGGCAACGAAGTGAAGACCTGGCCGCAAGCGGGTTTTCCCTCGGCGATCATCGATCCGCAACTGGTCGGCGGTGAGCGCGGGCATGTGCTGCTGCAACTGAGTGACAAGGATCCGGGCAAGCTCGGTTCGGCCGGCAACGGTCTGGGCAACCAGAGCGTCGGCGAACTGGACTGGAACGGCAAAGTCCTCTGGCAGTGGGGCGACAAGGCGCCCGGAGGCGCGGCGCAGCAGCATCATGATCAACGTCGCCTGAGCAACGGCAACACTGTGGTGCTGGCAAACAAGGTGCACCCGGTCAAAGGCTTCAAAGTGCCCGAGGTGATCGACGATGCCATCTATGAAGTCGGCCCTGACGGCACGGTGAAGTGGCAGTGGCTGGCCTCGGAACACCTGAACGAATTTGGCTTCACCCCAGAGCAATTGAAGCTGGTGCGCGCCAGCGACAATCCGGATTACCTGCACATCAACAACCTCAGTGTGGTCGGCCCGAACAAGTGGTTCGATGCCGGTGACAAGCGCTTCAATCCGGACAACCTGCTGCTCGATTCACGCAATGCCAACTTCATCGCGATCATCGATAAACACAGCGGCAAAGTGGTCTGGCGCCTCGGCCCGAACCTGCCACTGATCGACCCGAAAACCGCGCAAAAACTGCCGCGACCGGTAGACCAGTTTGTCGGCCAGCATGACGCGCACATCATCCCGGCCGGACTGCCGGGTGCCGGTAACCTGTTGGTGTTCGACAACCAGGGTTCGGCGGGGTATCCGAACGTCACCCTCGGGCTGATTTCCGGCTCGCGGGTGCTGGAAATCGATCCGCTGAAAAGTGAAATTGTCTGGCAGTACAGCGCGGCCAATTCGAAGCAGCCGGGTTGGGCGTTCTACAGCTCGTTCATCAGCAGCGCGCGACGTTTACCCAACGGCAATACGCTGATCGACGAAGGCATGAACGGGCGGTTTTTCCAGGTCACGGCCAGCGGTGAAAACGTCTGGGAATACGTCAGCCCGTATCTGGGCAAGGCGCCGGGCAGCGACGCAATCAGCAACTGGGTCTATCGGGCGTTGCCTGTGAGTTATGACTGGGTACCGGCCGGCACGCCACGTTCCGAGACCGCCGTGATTGCCCCGGCCACTGGCGTGCAACAGACCAGCGCCAGTCGTTAGCAGACATGGAATCAATGCTCGAGATTTGAATGAGGGCTTATTGCAATCTCGTCGTTAATTGCAAGGCAATATCTGCGCGTCAAACCGCAAAAAATATCAGTCGAGCAGGTAAACAAGCCGGTGCATGAAAGTGCATCGGCTTTTTTATTGTTGACGGTAACGCAGGCAAATATCGGCTTCGTGGCAGTGGCCCGGTAATCCCGATCAGGCCAAATCAATGCGTTGCGTGAATACTTTTAATGCCTGAAAAGCATGTGTTTTTCAGCCCCTCGCTACAGCCCTTGTGAAGCGCGGCTTTGGCGGAATTGATCAATTCTTATATTCCATAAAAGCCTATGCATAACGTTAAAGATTACTTTCAGAGATAAGCGTCAAACCCAATGATTAGCCCATCGATCTGCCGTGGGGGATTCAACAAACGGCGGATCGGCAGTTTTTGTAGAGAACGCAAAAAGACCGCAGGGAGTGAATCAATGGGCAATGTCCAGACCGCCGCCAGCGCACAGGAATTGCTGTGGCGTCAGACGCCGAGTGGCGAATTGGTCGATCTTGGCCGGCCACATCGTGTGCCGTTGGGGCAGCTGCGTTTGCAGCGCGCGCCCAAGGGCATTCTGAGCCGACGCGAAGCGATCCTGCTCGGCGTGCTGGCGCTGGTGGTGCACGGTGCGGTGATCTACTGGATCAATCAGCATCCGACACCGGCGCTGCCGATCGTGCCGCCGGAAATTCCGCCGATGACCATCGAGTTTTCGCGCCCGGCGCCGCCAGCACCGCCCGTGGTCGAACCGCCGCCACCGGCACCGGTGGTCGAGCCTCCGCCACCGGTTGAAGACGAGTTGGCCGTGAAGCCGCCACCGCCCAAACCGATTCCCAAGCCCAAGCCGAAACCGGTTGCCAAACCGGTTCCGAAGCCAGCACCGAAGGCCGTTGAGCAACCACCTGCGCCGCCGCAACCGGCAGCCCCGGTCGCTGCGCCAGCGCCACCTGCACCACCGGCTCCGGCGCCCGTGACACCGGCCTCGGCCAACGCCGCGTATTTGAAGAACCCGGCGCCGGAATACCCGTCGCTGGCCCAGCGTCGCGGTTGGGAAGGCACGGTGATGTTAAGGGTGCACGTGTTGGCCAACGGCAAACCGGGGGAGATCCAGATTCAGAAAAGCAGTGGCCGGCAGCAGCTCGACGATGCGGCACTCAGTGCCGTCAAGCAGTGGAGCTTCGTTCCGGCCAAGCAGGGTGATGTCGCCCAGGACGGCTGGGTCAGCGTGCCCATCGATTTCAAGATTCATTAAACCGAAACCTATTTCGCGCTAAACGTTTACACGAGGGAACACATCATGACGTTACTGGCATCTCCACTGGAATCCATCGAAAGCGCGGTGATCTGGCTGCTGGTGGTTTTTTCCGTCGCCACCTGGGGGCTGGCCCTGCTCAAGGCTGTGCAGTTCGGTCGTCTGAAGGCGCAGGATCGCAAGTTTCATAAACGCTTCTGGGCGGCGTCGAGTCTGGATTCCGCCGCCGAGTTGAGCGAGACCCAGCCCGGCGCGGCCGCCCGGGTGGCGCAGGCCGGTTACGCGGCGATTCAGGTGGGCGAGGCGCCGCAGGCCAATGACTTGAGCCAGGCGATCAACCATCAGGATCGACTGGAGCGTGCCTTGCGTCAGCAGATCGTCCGTGAACGCCGTTCGCTGGAAACCGGTCTGGCAGTGGTCGCGAGTATCGGCAGTACCTCGCCGTTCATTGGCCTGTTCGGCACGGTGTGGGGAATCATGGAAGCGTTGAAAGGCATCAGCGCAGCCGGTTCGGCGAGCCTGGAAACCGTGGCCGGTCCGATCGGCGCTGCACTGGTCGCCACCGGTGTGGGGATCGCGGTCGCGGTGCCGGCGGTGCTGGTTTACAACTACTTTTTGCGGCGTCTGAAGCTGACGGCGGCAGATCTGGATGACTTCGCCCATGACTTCTACAGCCTGGCGCAGAAGAGCTCGTTCCGCGTGCTGATCCACCCGACTGCGAACAAGGTCGCGGCCCAGGGCAACGCAACGAAAGTGAAGGAGGCGTCCTGATATGGCCTTCTCCACGCAAGACAGCGACGAGGTGCTGAGCGAGATCAACGTGACGCCGCTGGTGGACGTGATGCTGGTGCTGCTGGTGGTGTTCATCGTCACCGCGCCGCTGCTGACCAACGCGATCCCGATCAACCTGCCGAAGACCGAAGCGGTGGCACCGGTCGAGCAGAAAGACCCGCTGGTGGTGAGCATCGACGGCGCTGGCAAACTGTTTATCAACAAGGATGAGATTCAACCTGACTTGCTGGAATTCAACCTCAAGTCGGCCAAAGCCAAGGACCCGGAAGTGCGCGTGCAACTGCAGGCCGACGATGGAGTGAATTACGGCGAAGTGGCGCGGGCCATGGCCTCGATCGAGCGGGCGGGGATTACCAAGTTGTCGGTGATCACCGCGCGGTAACAGGATTTTCGTTTTTCCGGGGCCGTCTCCTTGGCAGGGTGCGGCCCTTTTTTTATCCCCGATTTTTTCCTCCGCTCCCACTGTAGGAGCTGCCGAAGGCTGCGATCTCTTGATTCTGTTTTAAAGATCCAGATCAAAAGATCGCAGCCTTCGGCAGCGCCTGCACAAAACACAAATATGCTTTTTTGGTCTTAATAAATAGCTTCTTATTCCTTAACGAATATAAATCCCGTCTCTATAATCGATCAGGAACAGACACGACGCAGGAGAGCTCCCCCATGCGCAACGAATCAATCCGCTATCTGATTGTGCCGGGCTGGCAAGGATCGCCAGAAGATCATTGGCAAACCCACTGGCAAAACAGCTTGCCCAACAGCGCCCGGGTGGAGCAGGCCGACTGGCTGACGCCGCGTCGTGAAGACTGGGTCGCAGCGCTGGCCGAAGCGATTGCCGCCGACAGCACGCCAGTGATCCTGATCGCTCACAGCCTCGGCTGCGTCACCGTCGCCCATTGGGCCGCCACCGCGCCGCTGCAATACCTGCGTCAGGTACAGGGTGCGTTACTGGTCGCGCCAGCGGATGTCGAGCGTCCTGCCTGCGCGCCGGCGCTGCGCAATTTCGCACCGATCCCGACCGATCTCTTACCGTTTCCGAGCCAGGTCGTGGCCTCCGACAACGATGCCGCCGTCAGCGCGCCGCGCGCGCTTGAGCTGGCACGTAACTGGGGCGCCGAGGCGGGGATTCTCGCTGGAGCCGGGCACATCAACGTCAAGTCCGGGCATCAGCGCTGGGAGCAGGGTTTCGCCTACCTCTATCGCCTGCAAAACCGCCTGGAACACCACGCCCGGCGTCGCGCTTGAGTGGTCTTTTTTCTTTTTGATCGCCCCCGTCTCCCGGCGGTTCTGGGCGGGAGTCTGCCATGAGTTTTGAAACGTTCGGTCAGCCGTTGCTGACCTTTCCCGATGCGGAAAAAAGCCCGCTGAGCATCCGCGCCAAGGCGCTGGTCTTCGTCGATCCGCGTTCGCGCCAATTGCGCGAAGAGCTGGAGCACTTGGCGCCGCGTGCCATCTCAGTGTTGATCCGTGGCGAGACCGGTACCGGTAAAGAGTTGCTCGCCCGCCACATTCATCGTGCCAGTGATCGCAGCGGTCTGTTCGTCTCGGTCAATTGCGGCGCGATCAGTCCGACCTACGCCGATGCCGAGCTGTTCGGCTATGCCGCCGGCAGTTACGCAGGCTCGGCCAGCAGTCGCGCCGGCTGGTTCGGTTCGGCCAACGGCGGCACCTTGTACCTGGATGAGATTGGCGACTTGCCGCTGCCGATCCAGGTCAAACTGCTCGCCGCTCTGGAAAACCACGAAGTCACCCGTGTCGGGGCCCATCAGCCGAGCCCGGTGGACGTGCGTTTGGTCGCGGCGACCAGCATCGACCTGGCGCAAGCGGTGGACGCGGGGAAATTCCACGAACGGCTCTATCACTACCTCAGCGAAGGGCAGCTGGAATTGCCGGCGCTACGCGAGCGGATCGGCGACATCCTGTCACTGGCCGAGTATTTCCTTGGCATTTACAGCCAGCGCCTCGACCTGCCGGTGCCGTTGATCAGCGAAGCGGCGCAACACCTGTTGGAGCGGCACAGCTGGCCGGGCAACACCCGCGAGCTGGAAAACGTCATTCACTTTGCGCTGTTGGTCAGCACCGGCGATGAAATCCTCCCGGAACACCTGAACCTGCCCGAAGTGTCTGGCCCGCACCTGCAGATCGAACGGCTGGTGGCGCAGATCAACATCGGCGGCAGCGTTGACGAGCGTAAGGCCTTGAAAGATTTGCTGATTGGTTTGAGTCAGCGGCTGTGACCGTTTTGTTCTGCATGAACAAAATGGAATATCAAAGTGAATAAACGTTATTGTCCGGGAATAAAAAATCCCGGTATTGTCCGCTTCACGCCAGAGATAGCACTTCACTGGCACACGTATTAATAGCCGTCGCCATTCGCGACCGTGATTCTCGATAAGGACACTGCATGAAAAAGGTTCTGTTGTTTACCGCATTGGCGGCTGCTCTGACTGCTTCGCTGGCCCAGGCCGGCGAGAAACTGGTCGTGGCAGCGACCCCGGTGCCGCACGCTGAAATTCTTGAGCTGATCAAACCGACCCTGGCCAAAGAAGGCGTGGATCTGGAAATCAAAGTCTTCACCGACTACGTGCAGCCAAACGTGCAAGTGGGCGAGAAGCGCCTGGACGCCAACTACTTCCAGACCAAGCCTTACCTGGACAGCTTCAACGCTGGCAAATATAAGGACGACAAGTCCAAGTACCTGGTGACTGTGCAAGGCGTGCACGTTGAACCGTTCGGTGGCTACTCGAGCAAGTACAAGACCCTGGCTGAACTGCCGGACGGCGCCACCATCGCCATCCCGAACGAAGGCAGCAACAGCGGCCGTGCTCTGATCCTGCTGCAGAAGGCGGGTCTGATCGAGCTGAAAGATCCGAAAAACGCCCTGGCGACCCCGAAAGACATCGCCAAGAACCCGCACAACTTCAAGTTCAAGGAGCTGGAATCGGCCCTGCTGCCGCGCGTGCTGAAGGAAGTGGATCTGGACATGATCAACACCAACTACGCGCTGGAAGCCAAGCTGAACCCGACCAAGGATGCGCTGGTGATCGAAGGTGCCGATTCGCCTTACGTGAACTTCCTGGTTGCCCGTGAGGACAACAAGAACAGCGACGCCATCAAGAAACTGGCCGCTGCCCTGACCAGCCCGGAAGTCAAAGCGTTCATCGAGAAGAAGTACAACGGCGCGGTACTGCCGGCGTTCTGATCCGACGCTGTAACGCACCCCCCTTCAAGGTGTGAAAACGCCGATGGCTAGCGATAGTCATCGGCGTTTTTGTGTGTGCGTTGGAAAAGCCCCTCACCCTAACCCTCTCCCAGAGGGAGAGGGGACTGATCGGGGGATGCTGTAGAAGTACGCCGACGTGAAAGATTTCTGCTGAATCCATAATCGACTCGATCTTTCAGGTCGATGTAAAACGCCAGACACCTCGGTCGGCCCCCTCTCCCTCCGGGAGAGGGCTGGGGTGAGGGTGCTGTTGATCTTGACCTCAGGCCACCTGAGCCTTCAGCGCCCGGCGCAACGCCACCAACAATTTCACAATGTCCTGCGGATCCAGTCGCTGAGGCACTTTTACGTCCATGTGGTCTTTCCTTGTAATGGTTCGGCCGGGGGAGTCTGGCCAAAAGCTGTTCGTCCTTGGAGGGCCTTCATGCAAAAAAGACCCTTCCTACAGCGCAAGGGAAAATAGCCTTCTTATTCCTTCCCGGCAAACCCACAAGATAGTTTTTTGGGTGATATCAATATGCTTTAACGGTATTTAAAATCTTGTTTTTATACCTATAAAGTCACTGCCTGCCGGACAGTTACCCACTGCCCATGGACTGCATGACCGTCGCTTACCGAGCGACGTCCAGGATGCTCATGACTTTCGATTACACGTTTATCCTCAGCACGCTGCCGGCGTTTCTCAAAGCCGTGGGTGTGACGCTGCAGGTCGGTTTCATCGCCATCGGCACCTCGCTGCTGGTCGCGCTGCTCAATGCGACGATCCTGGTGTTTCGCACCCCTTATCTGCAGCGCGCTGTCGGCCTCTATGTGGAGCTGGCGCGCAACACGCCGCTGCTGATCCAGCTGTTCTTCGTCTACTTCGCGTTGCCGGCCATCGGCATCAAGGTGTCCGGTTTCACCGCTGCGATCATCACCATGACTTTTCTGGGTGGCGCCTACCTCACCGAGGTGCTGCGTGCCGGCGTCGATGCCGTGCCGCAGGCGCAACTGGAATCGGGGCGTTCCATCGGCCTGTCGCATGGCCAGTTGCTGCGCTACGTGATCCTGCCGCAAGCGGGGATCCTCAGCCTGCCGTCGCTGTTCGCCAATTTCATTTTCCTGCTCAAGGAAACCACCGTGGTCTCGGCGGTGGCGGTGCCGGAAATCCTCTACACCACCAAGAGCTACATCGCGCTCTACTACAAAACCTACGAAATGCTCGCCGTGCTGACGCTGATCTGTGTGTTGCTGTTCTTGCCGCTGTCGCTGTTGCTCAGCCGTCTGGAAAGGAGGCTCCAGCATGGCCAGTTCGGGTCTTGAACTGCTTTGGGTGTCGTTGCCGCAATTGGCAAAAGGCGCCGGGCAAACCCTGTCGATCTCGTTCCTGAGCATCGCCATCAGCACCACCGGCGGTGTGCTGTACGGCGTGCTGCGTACCCTCAACGTGACGTGGCTGAACGCGATCCTGCGGGTCTATCTGGAGTTGTTCCGGGCCATCCCGGTGCTGGTCTGGTTGTACCTGCTGTTTTTCGGCTTACCGATTTTCTTCGGCCTGAGCCTGCCCAGTTTCTGGTGTGCGGTGCTGGTGCTGTCGCTGTGGGGCGCCAGCGAGGTCGGCGAAGTGGCGCGCGGTGCATTGCATTCGTTGCCGCGCGGGCAGCGTGAGGCGGGGCTGTCGATCGGCCTGAACGCTGCGCAGCTCTACGGCTACGTGCTGCTGCCGCAAGCGCTGAAACGCATGACGCCACCGACCATCAACGTCTACACGCGGATCATCAAGACCAGTTCGCTGGCGGTGCTGATTGGCGTGGTCGATGTGATCAAGGTCGGCCAGCAGATCATCGAGCGCACCTACGAATCAGTGTTGATCTACGGCGCACTGTTCCTGTTTTTCTTCTTTATCTGCTACCCGCTGTCGGCCGCCTCGCGTGTGCTGGAGCGGCGCTGGACGCAAGCATGAGCGCATTGATCGAGTTTCAGGGTTTCAACAAATTCTACGGCGAGCAGCAGGTGCTCAAGGGCATCGACCTGCAAGTGCGCAGCGGCGAAGTGATCGTCATTCTTGGCCCCAGCGGTTGCGGCAAAAGCACACTGCTGCGTTGCCTCAACGGCCTGGAAAGCGCACACAGCGGCAGCCTGAAATTCGCCGGACGCGAGCTGCTGGACAAGGCCACCGACTGGCGCGAGGTGCGCCAGCAGATCGGCATGGTCTTTCAGAGCTATCACCTGTTCCCGCACATGAGCGTGCTCGACAATCTGTTGCTCGGCCCGCTCAAGGTGCAGAAGCGTCAGCGCCGCGAAGCACAGCAGCAAGCCGAAGCCTTGCTCGACCGCGTGGGCCTGGCGGACAAGCGCGATGCGTTTCCACGCCAGCTCTCCGGCGGCCAGCAGCAACGCATCGCCATCGTCCGTTCGTTGTGCATGAACCCGCGGGTCATGCTGTTCGACGAGGTCACCGCCGCCCTCGACCCGGAAATGGTCAAGGAAGTGCTGCAAGTGATTCAGGGCCTGGCCCGCGAAGGCATGACCCTGCTGATCGTCACCCACGAAATGGCTTTCGCCCGCGCGGTGGCCGACCGCATCGTGTTCATGGATGCCGGGCGCATCCTTGAACAGAACCCGCCCGAGATTTTCTTTACGAACCCGCAAACCGCACGCGCGCAGCAGTTCCTGGAGAAGTTCTCCTTCGTTGCAACACTGCCAAAAACGCACCCGACAAAGGAACTGGAACCGCTATGAAAACTGCCAAATCATCCCTGTTTTTATTGCCACTGCTTGGCCTGGCGTTGCTTGCCGGCTGCAACAAATCCGAAGAACCGACCCAGCCGAAAGTCGCCAGCGAAAGCGCCGCGCCGGCCGGTTACCTGGACAAGATCAAAGCCCGCGACAAACTGATCGTCGGCGTGTTCACCGACAAGCCGCCATTCGGTTTCGTCAATGAGGCCGGGCGCTACGTCGGTTTCGACACCGACATCGGTCGGCGTTTCGCCAAGGATCTGCTTGGCGATGAAAACAAGATCGAGTTCGTTGCCGTGGAACCGGCGAGCCGCATTCCGTTCCTGCAAAGCGACAAGGTCGACCTGATCCTCGCCAACATGACCGTGACCCCGGAACGCAAGGAAGCGGTGGAATTCACCAACCCGAACCTCAAGGTCGCGGTGCAGGCACTGGTACCGCAAGGCAGCTCGGTGAAAAAACTCGATGACCTGGCGACCCGCACCACCATCGTCACTACCGGCACGACTGCAGACATCTGGCTGACCAAGAATCATCCGGACTGGAAATTGCTGAAGTTCGAGAAAAATTCCGAGTCGTTGCAAGCGCTGGCCAACGGTCGTGGTGATGCCTACGCGCAGGACAACCTGGTGCTGTTCAGCTGGGCCAAGCAGAACCCGGGTTACCGCGTGCTGGACGACAAGCTTGGCGCCGAAGCACCGATTGCCCCGGCAGTGAAGAAGGGCAACATCGAGTTGCGAGACTGGGTGAATACCGAGCTGGCGAAGCTGGGGGAGGAAAAGTATCTGCTCAAGCTGTACGACCAGTATGTTCGTAAAGAACTGAGCGATGACACCCGGCCTGAGAGTGTGATTGTTGAAGGTGGCAAGTGGCAGGGGTGATCAGCCGTTAAATCTGCGGTGACCTGAAGGTCCTCTTCGCGAGCAGGCTCGCTCCCACAGGGGGATGCATTCCAACTGTGGAAGCGAGCCTGCTCGCGAAAGCGCTCGCTCAGGTGCCGCTCAATCCGGCCAGTTCCACGCTGGCTCATCCAGCACCCGCTGCCCGACAATTGCGGTCTGCCCCAGCGTTTTTTCCAGCACGATGCAATTGCATTCGGGATCTTCCTGCAACGCCGAAATCAACCGCCGCGCATGGGACACCACCCACACCTGACATTCTTCTGATGCACGAATGATCAACCGCGCCAGTGCCGGTAACAGATCCGGATGCAGACTGGTTTCCGGTTCGTTCAGCACCATCAGCGTCGGTGGCCTCGGTGTCAGCAGGGCCGCGACCAGCAGCAGATAGCGCAACGTCCCGTCCGACAGCTCCGCCGCTGACAGCGGTCGCAGCAACCCCTCCTGATAAAACTCGATGGCAAAGCGTCCACCGGGCAGCGGCTCGATGTTCAGCCGTGCGCCGGGAAACGCATCGCTGATCGCGGCTTGCAACGCCTCGGGATCACCGATTTCGATGATGGTCTGCAACGCTGCCGCCAGGTCGCGACCGTCGTGGTGCAACACGGGTGTGCGGGTGCCCAGCTGCGGTTGGCGCACCGGGGCGTCGGCGTCGCTGCGAAAGTGATCGTAGAAGCGCCAGCGGCGGATGAACTCGAGCATCTGAAACACTTCCGGCGAACTGCGCAGACTGCCGACCTGATCGAACAGGCTGTCGAAGTTCGGAGTGTGCTGCGCCAGCACGTCCCAGCTGCGCCCTTCGCGGGCGCGGATCATCGGGCCGTGGCGATCCACCAGCAGGCTGGCCGGGCGATAGAGCGCGCCGGCCCAGATGCATTCTTTCTTGATCTCCGGGTCGAGGGAGAAGAACGAACGGCTTGGTTCCGGCAAACCGAGGGCGATCGCGTAGCTGAAATCTTCCCCGGCAAAACCCAGGCGCAGCCGTTTGACGCCGTGACGCACCGTCGGCTCGACCGCCACTTCGCCGCTGCGCATGCGGCGGCTGATGGTTTCCGGGCCGGCCCAGAACGTCGAATCCAGGCCGCCTTCGCGGGCCAGGGCATTCACCACCCCACCCTGAGCGGTCTCCGCCAACAGGCGCAAGGCGCGGTAGAGATTGGATTTGCCGCTGCCATTGGGGCCGGTGATCAGATTCAGCCGGCCCAGCGGAATCACCAGTTTGTTGATCGAGCGGTAATTGGCCACCGCCAGGGTCTTGAGCATGGGCGTTTCCTTCTGCCGGAACCGATAGTGTGCCGCGCCTGTACCCCTGTGGCGAGGGAGCTTGCTCCCGCTGCGCTGCGAAGCGGCCCCAACCCCCGATTCGAGAGGTTTGCGCCTGCTTCGCAGTCGAGCGGGAGCAAGCTCCCTCGCCACAGAAATCATTGTCGAAAAATGCCTTATTCCCGCGAGCGAACGTTGAACCCTGTTCTAAGCTCACAGTCGTATCGTCACTTGCACGTTCGTACACAGGAAGGAGTCTGCATGGCGAGTCCCGGATTGAAAACAGTTGTCGTGCTGAGCCTGCTCGCGTTGCTTGCCGCCTGTGGCGACAAAAAAGCCCCGGAGGAATTCTCGCCGCGGGTCTTTGTGCAAGTTGTCAAACCCGCGGACTACGCGGCTGCCGTGACCCTCACCGGTGATGTGCAGGCGCGCGTGCAGACCGAACTGTCGTTCCGGGTCGGTGGCAAGATTATCCAGCGCATGGTCGATGTCGGCGACCGGGTCAGCGCCAAACAGGTGCTGGCCAAACTCGATCCCAAGGATTTGCAGACCAACGTCGACTCGGCTCAGGCCCAAGTGGTCGCCGAACAGGCGCGGGTCAAGCAGACGGCTGCGGCGTTCGTGCGCCAGCAAAAACTGTTGCCCAAGGGTTACACCAGCCAGAGTGAATACGATTCCGCGCAGGCGGCATTGCGCAGCAGCCAAAGCGCGTTGAGCGCGGCGCAAGCGCAACTGGCCAACGCCAAGGATCAACTCAGTTACACCTCGCTGATTGCCGACGCCCCCGGAATCATCACCGAGCGTCAGGCCGAGGTCGGCCAGGTGGTGCAGGCCACGGCGCCGATGTTCAAGCTGGCCCGCGATGGCGATCGTGACGCGGTGTTCAACGTGTACGAATCGCTGCTCGCCGAGCGGCCGTCGGATCGCTCGATTGTGGTCAGCCTGCTCGACAACCCCAACATCAAAACCACCGGTACCGTGCGCGAAATCACCCCGGCGGTGTCCGCGCAGTCCGGCACCGTGCAAGTCAAAGTCACCCTCGACAAACTGCCGCCGGGCATGCAGCTCGGTTCGGTGGTCAGCGCCACGGCCAAAGGCAGTGGCAAATCGGCGGTCGAGTTGCCATGGTCGGCGCTGACCAAAAACGTCAGCGACCCGGCGGTCTGGATGGTCGACGACAATGGTGAAGCGCAATTGCACACGGTCACGGTCGGTCGTTATCTGACCGGCAAGGTCATCATCAGCGAAGGCCTCAAGGGCGGCGAGAAAGTCATCGTTGCCGGTGGGCAGCTGTTGCACCCGGGCATCAAAGTCGAGATCGCCGAAAACACCTATAAAGATCTGCAACCGGGAGCGCAGCCATGAAGCGTCTGGGGCTGCTGTCCATGGCGGTGTTGTTGGCTGCCTGCTCGAAAAGCGAGCCGCCGCCGGAACCGGTGCGGCCGGTGCTGTCGATCAAGGTTCAGGCGCTGAACGAAGAGACTCTCGGGCGTTTCGCCGGCAGCATTCAGGCGCGCTACGAGAGCAACACCGGTTTCCGTGTCGGCGGGCGCATCGCCAGCCGTAATGTCGATGTTGGCGCCGAGGTCGGAAAAGGTACGCTGCTCGCCACTCTCGACCCCTCCGACCAACAGAACCAGTTGCGCTCAGCCCAAGGCGATCTGGCCAAGGTCCGGGCGCAACTGATCAACGCTCAGGCCAATGCCCGGCGTCAGCAAGCGTTGTTTGATCGCGGGGTCGGTGCGCAAGCGCAACTGGACATCGCCAATACTGATCTGAAAACCACCCAGGCTTCACTGGAACAGGCGCAGGCGGCGGTCAATCAGAGCAAGGATCAACTCGGCTACACCGAACTGCGCTCCGACCACAAAGCCGTGGTCACCGCGTGGAACGCCGAAGCCGGGCAAGTGGTCACCGCCGGCCAGCAAGTGGTGACACTGGCGCAACCGGACATCAAGGAAGCGGTGATCGATCTGCCGGACACTCTGGTTGATCAGATCCCCAGTGACGTGGTGTTTCTGGTCGCCGGGCAACTCGACCCGAGCATCAACACCACCGCAACCATCCGCGAAATCGAACCGCAGGCGCAAAGCGCGACGCGCACTCGGCGCGCGCGGTTGACCCTGGCTGAAACCCCGCCGGGGTTCCGCCTCGGTACGGCAATCAGCGTCACCCTCAGTTCGGCGATCAAGCCACGGATCGAATTGCCTGCGACAGCGCTACAAGAAGTCGACGGCAAAACGCGGATCTGGGTGATCGACACCCAAAGCAAAACCGTCAACCCACGCGACGTCAGCGTGATCAGCCGTACCGACGGCACGGTGGTGCTGGCCGGCGGCGTGAAGAATGGTGAGCAGGTGGTCAGCGCCGGCGTCAACAGCCTCAAACCCGGACAATCCGTGAAACTTGACGAGGACAGTCAATGAAAGGCTCTTTCAACCTCTCCGAATGGGCCCTCAAGCATCAGTCTTTCGTCTGGTACCTGATGTTCGTTGCACTGCTGATGGGGGTTTTTTCGTACTTCAATCTGGGGCGTGAAGAAGACCCCTCGTTCACCATCAAGACCATGGTGATCCAGAGCAAATGGCCGGGCGCGACGCAGGAGGAAACCCTCAAGCAGGTCACCGACCGTATCGAGAAAAAACTCGAAGAACTGGACTCCCTCGACTACGTGAAAAGCTACACGCGCCCCGGCGAATCGACGGTGTACGTGTACCTGCGCGACACCACCAGCGCCAAGGACATCCCGCAGATCTGGTACCAGGTGCGCAAGAAGATCGACGACATTCGCGGCCAGTTTCCCCAAGGCATTCAAGGCCCGGGGTTCAACGATGAGTTCGGCGATGTGTACGGCTCGGTCTATGCGTTTACCGCTGACGGCCTGACCATGCGCCAGTTGCGCGACTACGTGGAACAGGCCCGCGCCGAAATCCGCAATGTGCCGGGGCTGGGCAAGATCGAGATGGTCGGCCAGCAGGATGAAGTGATTTACCTGAACTTCTCCACGCGCAAACTGGCGGCGCTGGGCATCGACCAGCGCCAGGTGGTGCAGAGCCTGCAATCGCAAAATGCGGTGACGCCTGCCGGGGTGATCGAGGCCGGGCCGGAGCGCATTTCGGTGCGCACCTCGGGGCAGTTCGCTTCGGAAAAAGACCTCGCCGAAGTCAATCTCAAGCTCAACGACCGTTTTTACCGCTTGGCGGACATCGCCGACATCAGCCGCGGTTACGTCGACCCTGCCACTCCGGAATTCCGTTTCAACGGCAAGCCGGCGATCGGCCTGGCGATTGCCATGCAGAAGGGCGGCAACGTCCAGGAATTCGGCAAGGCATTGCATGCGCGTATCGATCAGGTCACCGCTGACCTGCCGGTGGGCGTCGGCGTGCACACGGTGTCCGATCAGGCGGTGGTGGTGGAAGAGGCGGTAGGCGGGTTCACCAGCGCGCTGTTCGAAGCGGTGGTGATCGTGCTGGTGGTCAGCTTCATCAGCCTCGGCGTGCGCGCCGGGCTGGTGGTGGCGTGCTCGATCCCGCTGGTACTGGCGATGGTGTTCGTGTTCATGGAATACAGCGGCATCACGATGCAGCGGATTTCCCTCGGTGCGCTGATCATCGCCCTCGGCCTGTTGGTGGATGACGCGATGATCACCGTGGAGATGATGGTCACGCGCCTGGAAATGGGCGAGACCAAGGAGCAGGCGGCCACGTTCGCTTACACCTCCACGGCGTTCCCGATGCTCACCGGTACGCTGGTGACGGTCGCCGGTTTCGTGCCGATCGGCCTCAACGCCAGCTCCGCCGGTGAGTACACCTTCACCCTGTTCGCGGTGATCGCGGTGGCGATGCTGGTGTCGTGGGTGGTGGCGGTGTTCTTCGCGCCGGTGATCGGCGTGCACATCCTGAGCGCCAATGTAAAACCCCATGCGGCCGAGCCCGGGCGCGTCGGACGCGCGTTCAACCATGGCTTGTTGTGGTCGATGCGCAACCGCTGGTGGGCGATCGGCATTACGGTCGTGTGCTTCGTGCTGGCGGTGTTTTGCATGCGCTTTGTACAGAACCAGTTCTTCCCGTCCTCGGACCGCCCGGAGATTCTGGTCGACTTGAACCTGCCGCAAAACGCGTCGATCAACGAAACCCGCAAAGCCGTGGACAAGCTGGAAGAAACCCTCAAGGGCGATCCGGACATCGTGCGCTGGAGCACCTACATCGGCCAGGGTGCGATCCGTTTCTACCTGCCACTGGACCAGCAATTGCAAAACCCGTACTACGCGCAACTGGTGATCGTCAGCAAAAACTTCGAATCCCGCGAGGCCCTGAGCGAACGCCTGCGCGAGCGACTGCGTAAAGACTTCGTCGGCATCGGCAGTTACGTGCAGGCGCTGGAAATGGGCCCGCCGGTGGGGCGGCCGATCCAGTACCGAATCAGTGGCAAAGACATCGATCAGGTGCGCAAGCATGCGATCGAACTGGCCACCGAGCTGGACAAGAACTCGCACATCGGCGAGATCATTTACGACTGGAACGAACCGGGCAAAGTCCTGCGCATCGACATCGCCCAGGACAAGGCGCGCCAACTCGGGTTGTCATCCGAAGATGTGGCGAACCTGATGAACAGCATCGTCAGTGGCTCGCCGTTGACTCAGGTCGATGACGATATCTACCTGATCAACGTCGTCGGTCGCGCGGTTGATTCCGAGCGCGGTACGCCGGAAACCCTGCAGAACCTGCAAATCGTCACGCCGGGCGGCACGTCGATTCCACTGTTGGCGTTCGCTACCGTGCGTTATGAACTGGAGCAGCCGCTGGTGTGGCGTCGCGATCGCTTGCCGACCATCACCATCAAAGCGTCGGTGCGCGACGAAATTCAGCCCACCGATCTGGTGAAACTCCTCAAACCGTCGATCGATGCCTTCGCCGAGAAACTGCCGGTGGGCTACAAAGTCGCCACCGGCGGTACGGTGGAAGAAAGCGGCAAGGCCCAGGGGCCAATTGCCAAGGTGCTGCCGTTGATGCTGTTTTTGATGGCGACCTTCCTGATGATCCAGTTGCACAGCGTGCAGAAGATGTTCCTGGTGGCGAGTGTCGCGCCGCTGGGGCTGATCGGCGTGGTGCTGGCGCTGGTGCCGACCGGCACGCCGATGGGCTTCGTGGCGATCCTGGGGATTCTGGCGCTGATCGGCATCATCATCCGCAACTCGGTGATTCTGGTGACGCAGATCGATGAATTCGAGCGCAACGGCTCCGCGCCGTGGGACGCAGTGGTGGAGGCGACCGAGCACCGGCGCCGGCCGATTCTGTTGACCGCGGCGGCGGCGAGCATGGGCATGATCCCGATTGCCCGGGAAGTGTTCTGGGGGCCGATGGCGTACGCGATGATTGGCGGGATCGTGGTGGCGACGCTGCTGACGCTGCTGTTTCTGCCTGCGCTGTATGTGGCTTGGTACAAGATTCGCGAGCCGAAGAAAGAGACCCGCTAAAAGCGAGTGCTGCGCACTCATCGCGAGCAGGCTCACTCCTACAGGGGAGCGCATTCCAACGGTAGGAGTGAGCCTGCTCGCGATGGCGTCAGAACGGTCTACGCAACTTTACGCCAAACGCTGGCCAGCCAAGGCTGCTGCTCTCGTGGCAGCCCCGGCGGGCGGTAGTAATGCTCAAGCTCGACGAATTCC
Source organism: Pseudomonas sp. 86_A (assembly GCF_017491705.1). Lineage (NCBI taxonomy): Bacteria > Pseudomonadati > Pseudomonadota > Gammaproteobacteria > Pseudomonadales > Pseudomonadaceae > Pseudomonas > Pseudomonas sp. 86_A. The sequence goes on from NZ_JAFGYS010000012.1 coordinate 126,038, forward strand.
GCTGCCGTCAGCAACCCGCGCCACGCCTCAAGATCGTGATACGAGCCATACCGTGGCCCGTTCCATCCCTCACGGTTATCCCCGCGCGGATTGGAGCTGAACAACACCCCACCCGGTTTCAGCGTGCCGTGCAGCTGTTTGAGCACCCGCGGCAACTCCTGCAGCGGTACATGAAACAGCACCGCGTTGGCGAAAATCCCGTCGAAGCGCTCGGCCGGCAGATCGAGTTTCAGAAAGTCCTGACACCACACTTCGCAGCCACTGTCTGCCCGCGCCATCTGCGCGAAGTTTTCCGCTCCATCGAGGCCGACCGCGATGTGGCCCAGGCGAGTGAATGTCTGCAAATCCCGCCCCGGGCCACAGCCGAAATCGAGAATCGTGAACGGCGCCGTGCCGTGGAGGTGCCGCAGCAGCGCGTCGATGTTCTGGCTGACATCGTGGTCGCGGGTGCCTTCGCGGAAGTCTTCGGCCACCGAGTTGTAGTGGCCGAGGGTGGTGGCGGTGATCTGTTCCAGATCGATGGGGGTTTGCTTCATGGTCGAGGGCTGCGCGGCAGTTGGGATTTGCCGAATATACGCCAACCAGCGGGGCCGCTGCGCAGCCCATCGCGAGCAGGCTCACTCCTGCATTTGAAATGCGTTCCCTGTAGGCGTGAGCCTGCTCGCGATAGCGGTTTCAGAGGTGCGGCATGACTTAACGCTTGTTCAGCCCCCGCGCCAGACGATCGCCACCCAACTGAATCACCGCCACCAGCGCCACCAGCAACACAATCACGGTCAGCATGATCTGGCTGTCAAAGCGCTGATAACCGTAGCGGTAAGCGATATCGCCCAAGCCGCCGGCCCCAATCGCCCCGGCCATGGCCGAGGAGTTGATCATCGTCACCAGGGTAATGGTGAAACCCCCGACAATCCCCGGCAGTGCTTCAGGCAACAGCACATGCCAGACGATGTGCCAGCGCCGGCAGCCCATGGCTTGCGCCGCTTCGATCAGGCCGTGGTCAACCTCACGCAGGCTCACTTCGGCGATCCGTGCAAAGAACGGCGTCGCCGCAATCGTCAGCGGCACTACGGCCGCCCACACGCCATAGGTGGTGCCGACAATCAGCCGGGTGAACGGAATCAGCGCGACCATCAGAATCAGAAACGGGATCGAGCGAAACAGGTTCACGAATGCGCCCAACGCTTTGTTGAGCAGGGGGGCTTCGTAGATCCCGCCCTTGTCGCTGGTGACCAGAATCACCGCCATCGGAATCCCCACCAACAGCGCGATCAACGACGACACGCCGACCATCAGAAAGGTGTCGATGAAACCCTGTAGCAAACGATCAAACCACATAACCCAGCACCTCCACCCGTTGCGCCCATTGCCCGGCACGCTCGCGCAATTGCTCGGCGCTCGCCGCCGACCCGCTCACGGCCAGCAGCAGTTGCCCCAGCGCATGGCCCTGAATCCGTTCGACACCGCCCTGCAGCAACTGCACCCGACCACCGAGAGCGGCGAACAATGCCGCCAGATCCGGCTCGTCGCTGGCGCTGCCGGTGAATTGCAAACGCAGCACCACCGCCGCCTCGGAGGAGGGCGGTAAGCTGTGCAGGCGGCTTTGCAGCTCTTGCGGCAAGGCGTGTTGCAGCGGCGCGAGCAAGGTCTGGCTGACCTCGTGCTGCGGATTGCCGAACACTTCCCAGACCGGGCCTTGCTCGACGATCCGCCCGTGCTCCAGCACCACCACGCGGTCGCAGATTTCGCGGATCACTGCCATCTCGTGGGTGATCAACACGATGGTCAGGCCCAGGCGCTGGTTGATCTCGCGCAGCAGGCCGAGGATCGACTGAGTGGTCTCAGGATCAAGCGCCGAAGTGGCTTCGTCGCAGAGCAGAATGTCCGGGTCATGCACCAATGCGCGGGCGATGCCGACACGCTGTTTCTGCCCGCCGGACAGCTGCGCCGGATAAGCCTTGTGCTTGGCTTGCAGGCCGACCAGCTCCAGCAGTTCACGGACCTTTTTTTCCCGTTGTTCCTTCGGCACGCCAGCGACTTTCAGCGGCAGCTCGACGTTCTGCCACACGGTCTTGGCCGACATCAGGTTGAAGTGCTGGAAGATCATGCCGATCCGTCTGCGCAGCGCAACAAGACGATCCTCATCGAACCCGCCGATGTCGACCTGATCGATCAGCACCCGGCCCGAAGTCGGTTGCTCCAGGCGATTGATGGTGCGGATCAGCGACGACTTGCCGGCACCGCTGCGGCCGATGATGCCGAACACTTCACCGCGCTGAATCGCCAGATCGATGCCTTGCAGGGCGGCGACCGGTCCTTGCCGGCCGTCGTAGGTTTTACCCAGGCCGATGAAGCGTATGTGGGCGCGATTCAGCTCGGGGTGCAGTTCGGTTTGTTCAGCATTTTTTGGCTCTGGAGTCTCCAGTCGCCGTTGGATCGCGGCCGTCATCCTCAGCTTTCCCAACCGGCCTGGTAGAGCTTGCCGTGGGCTTTATCCAGCGCGGCGCGAACGGCCGGCGAGTGCTGGTAAATGTCGACGAACTTGATCAGGCGCGGGTCGTCCTTGCTCTTCGGCTGGATCACGAACTGAATCACGTATTCCTTGTGATCGAGGCCGTCGAACAGCAACGCGGAGCCGGCATCGAAGGTCTTCGCCAGACGGATGTAGGCCGGGTAGCCCTGGACCAGATCGGCGTCGTCATAGGCGCGCACCAGTTGCACGGCTTCGACCTGGAGGATTTTGATTTTCTTCGGGTTGGCGACGATGTCGTCTTCGGTGGCCTTGTAGCCGACGCCCGGCTTCAACGTGATCAGCCCGGCCTTGGCCAGCAGTTGCAGGCCGCGACCGCTGTTGATCGGGTCGTTGGCGATGGCGACGCTGGCGCCTTCAGACAACTCTTCGAAGCTTTTGTATTTCTTTGAGTAGAGACCGACGTTGTTGATGATCCCCGGGGCGAACGGCACCAGGTCAAAACCGGACGCGGCCTTGGCGTTTTCGAGGAACGGGATGTGCTGGAAGTAGTTCACGTCGATGTCACCGGCGGCGAGGCTGACGTTCGGCGCGATCCAGTCGGTGAACTCCACCAGCTCGACTTTCAGGCCCTGTTTGGAAGCCTCTTCGACAGCGGCTTCTAGTGGGATGGCGAAGGCGGCGGTGGTACCGATTTTCAGTGGAGCGTCGGCAGCGAACACCGCCGAGCTGAACAGGCCGAAGGCCAGGGCCAGTGCTTTGACTGGGTGGGTCAGGAATTTCTGGGTCATGGTGGTTTTTCCAGTCAAGTATTGAAGGTCTGCACGTGTTTTGTGGCGAGGGAGCTTGCTCCCGCTGGGCTGCGAAGCAGCCCCATAACCTCCAGTGAGTGATGTCGGTTTGCGACTGCTGTGCAGTCGAGCGGGAGCAAGCTCCCTCGCCACAGGGATCAGTGGCGGAACGAGGCGCCGGTGTGTTGCTCCGGCAACTGCGCTTCGCCGTGAAACAACTTCTCGCGCAAGCTGCCGCTGTCATACGCGGTCTTGTACGACCCCCGCCGCTGCAACTCCGGAATCACCAGTTCGATGAAATCGACATAGCTTTCCGGGGTGACGATGCGGGTCAGGTTGAAGCCGTCGAGGCCGGTTTCAGCGATCCACGATTCCAGCTCGTCGGCCACTTGCTCGGGCGAACCGACCACGGTGATGTAGCGGCCACCGAGGGCGTGCTGGTCGAGCAATTTGCGCCGGGTCCAGTCGTTGTTCTGCAGGTTCTTGGTCGCGGACTGGATGGCGTTGCTTTTCACGTACTGGATCGGTTCGTCGATTTCGTATTGGGAAAAGTCGATGCCGGTGGACGCCGAAAAATGCGCCACGCCGGCCTCGGCACTGGCGTAGCTCAGGTACTCGGCGTGCTTGGCCCACGCGGCTTCTTCGGTCTCGCCGACGATCACGTTGAGGCCCATGAACACCTTGATGTCCTCGGGATTGCGCCCGGCCTCGACAGCGCTGGCGCGCACCTTGTCCACTTGCACCTTGGTCGACGGTTTGTTCTGGCCGCTGATGAACACGCACTCGGCGTGACGTCCGGCGAACAGCAAACCGCGATCAGAACTGCCTGCCTGAAACAGCACCGGCGTGCGTTGCGGCGACGGTTCGCAGAGGTGATAACCCTCGACCTGATAGAACTCGCCCTTGTGCTCGACCTTGTGCACTTTCTCCGGTTGCGCGTAGATCCGCTGCTCACGGTCATTGAGCACCGCACCGTTTTCCCAACTGCCTTCCCAGAGTTTATAGAGCACCTCCAGGTATTCATCGGCCTGGTCGTAACGACGGTCGTGCTCGACCTGCTCACTCAGGCCCATGGCCTTGGCGGCGCTGTCGAGGTAACCGGTGACGATGTTCCAGCCCACGCGTCCACGGCTCAAATGATCGAGCGTCGACATGCGCCGGGCGAACAGATACGGCGGTTCGTAAGTGAGGTTGGCGGTGAGGCCGAAACCGAGGTTTTTCGTCACCGCCGCCATTGCCGAGACCAGCAGCAGCGGATCGTTGACCGGCAACTGGATCGACTCTTTCAGGGTGACGTCCACCGAGTTCTGGTAGACGTCGTACACGCCGACGATGTCGGCGATGAACAGGCCGTCGAACAGCCCGCGCTCCAGCAACTGCGCCAGTTCGGTCCAGTATTCAAGGGTGTTGTAGCGCGTCGAGGTATCGCGCGGATGCGTCCACAAGCCGTGGTTGATATGGCCGATGCAGTTCATGTTGAACGCGTTGAGCAGGATCTTTTTCTTGCTCATCAGATAGTGCCCCGCAGTGGCGGCTTTTCATCGTTGAGGTAGTAATTACCCACCGCGTGATACTTCCAGCGCACCGGATCGTGCAGGGTGTGCACCCGGGCGTTGCGCCAGTGACGGTCGAGGCCATGCTCGATCAGCGTCGCCTGGCTGCCGGCCAGTTCGAACAGCGTGCTGCCGGCGGCCAGGGAAATTTCAGTGCTGATCGCCCGCGCTTCGGCGACGGCAATCGACGCGGCGGCGACGGTGTCGGCGTTGGTCTCGGCCTGGGCTTTGTCGAGGTATTCGCCAGAGCGCTCCAGCAGCGCTTCGGTGGCGTGCAGGCGGATGCTCAGATGGCCGAAGCTTTTCAGGGTCAGCGGATCTTCGGTGGCCTTGTCGTTGCCGGAGTCGATCCACGGGCGAGTCTTGCTGCGCACGAAATGCAGGGCGTCTTCATAGGCGGCGCGGGCGATGCCGGTGTCGATGGCGGCGTGAAGGATCTGCGCCAGCGGGCCGACCGTGGTCGGGCGCTCGAAAGCACTCTGGAACGGGATCACGTCTTCGGCGACGACGTAGACATCTTCAAAGACCACCGAACCGCTGCCCGTGGTGCGCTGGCCGAAGCCGCTCCAGTCGTCGATCACGGTCAGGCCTTTGCTGTCGCGCGGAACGAACGCCAGTTGCTGCACACCGTTTTCATCGACCACCGAGGTCGGGATGCGCTGGGCGTAGATCGCCCCGGTTGCATAAAACTTGCGACCGTTGATGCGATAGCCATCGCCGTCACGCTTGAGGCTGGTGACACGGTCGTGGGCGGTTTTGGTGCCCAGTTCCGCCAGTGCGTTGCCGAAGCGCTGGCCGGCCAGCACCTCGGCGTACAGGCGTTGTTTCTGCTCGTGGCTGCCGTTCACGCGCAGCACTTCGAGGGCATAGAAATGGTTCTGCGGAATCTGTCCCAAGGAGCCGTCGGCCTGAGCGATCAGGGCGATGACTTTGGCCAGGGTCACGTTGGATACGCCGGCGCCGCCGTATTCTTTCGGCACGCTGATGCCCCACAGGCCGGAGCGGGAAAACACGTCGAGTTCCGGTAGCGGCTGACGCCGTTCACGGTCGCGCACGGCGCTGTCGCGTTTGAAATCTTCGGCCAGGTCGCTGGCGACGATCAGGGCTTGCTCATCGCTGGTGATGACCGCGACGTGATGAGAATAAGTCATGTGTTTCTCCAGAGATCTGGTCAAAAGTGTGCGGTCGTTAAATCCAGGAATGGCGAGCCGGCAAAGTGCCGTTCAGGCGATAGGCGCCGACCGCGTGATACTTCCAGCGCACCGGGTCGTGCAGGGTGTGCACGCGGGCGTTGCGCCAGTGGCGGTCGAGGTTGAATTCGGCGAGGGTCGCGCGGCTGCCGGCCAGCTCGAAGAGTTTCTCGCTGGCCAGCAGCGAGATCTCGGTGGTCAGCACTTTGGCTTCGGCCACGGCAATCGAGGCGCGGGCGGCGGACTCGGCGGTGAGCGGCGCGGCATGCACCTGATCGAGCACTTGCCCGGCCTTGCGTAGCAGCGCTTCGGCGGCGTGCAGTTCGATTTTCAGCTTGCCGATGTCGGCGATCACGTAGAGGTCATCGCTGGCGCGTTCGACCTTGGCGTCGATCCACGGTCGGGCACGGGTTTTGACGAATTCGATGGCATCGTCGATGGCGCCACGGGCGATGCCGGCATCGATGGCGGCCTGAATCAGTTGCGACACCGCGCCTTGGGTATTGGGCTTCTCGTTGATCTTCCAGTTGTCGACCACCTGGCTCGATTCGACGCGCACGTTGTTCAACAGAATCGTGCCGCTGGCGGTGGTGCGCTGACCGAAGCCCGACCAGTCATCAACAATGCGCAGCCCCGGCGTACCCCGGCGGACGAAGGCCAGCACTTGCTTGCCGTCATCGTTGAGCGCCTTGACCGCGACCCAGTGCGCGAACAGCGCGCCGGTGGAGTAGAACTTCTGGCCGTTGATCACGTAGTCGTCACCGTCGGCGGTGATTCGCGCTTTCAGTTCCAGGGTGTTTTTGGTGCCGCGCTCCGGCCCGGCATTGCCGATGCGCCAGCCTTCCAGAACGCTCTGGAACAGCTGTTTTTTCTGCGCTTCGGTGGCGCTGCCGAGCACCAGATTGATGATGCCGAACTGGTTCTGCGGGATCTGTCCCAGCGCCGGGTCGGCGGCAGAAATGATCGCGAACACCTCGGCCAGGGTGACGAATGAAACCTGCGGGCCACCGTACTCGCGGGGGATGGCGATGCTGCCTAAACCGCTGCGGGTGAACTGTTCGATTTCCGACCACGGCAGCTTGCGCTGGCGGTCACGCTTGGCAGCCTGCACGCGGGCGACTTGCGCCAGATCATGGGCGGCCTTGATGGCTTGGGCGTCGTTGCGCAAGACCTGCGCAGGCAACAATAACGGGGCGATGTCCAGATCCGACTGGACGTTTGCGTCTGCCAGACTGGACATCAGTGCCACTCCTTGGCTGCACGCAATGCCCTGGCGATCTGCACTGGGGTGATTGTGTTCCGGACCATACTACCTACCTCACATCTCATGAAAAACGCCGCAAAAGTGCGGCGAACGAAAGAATGTCCGGTGGTCCGGTTCATATACCCTAAGCGTGTATAAATATTAAATAAACTAACTTTTAGGAATATGCATAGAAGGGGTGATGGTCGGGTTGGTTAACCGCAAAACCTGACCCCACCTATCAACTGAAAGAATACGTGCTGCAGTTTTTGAGGGTGCTTCGCACCCCAGCGGGAGCAAGCTCCCTCGCCACAGAGGGTCAGAGTTCTTGCTTGCGCGATTCAGCGGCCTTTAGCTCCGGCCGCAGCGGCACCTTCAGATAAGGATTCACGCAGCCAATCTTCAGTGTCCGTGGCGGTGCCCAGCGAGAGTTGTTGCCGACCCAGTCGAGGACGCAATAGGTCACATCCAGACGCAGGTCCTCACCGCCCTCGACGATGATCGCCGGCGGCACCCAGACATGGATTGGCTTGCCGACATCCGCTGCGGTGATCCTGGGCAGGTCCATGCGCACATCGCCCCAGCGCAAGGTGATTTCGTCGTCCTCGGCCATGTTCAGGTAGGGCTCGATGGTCAGCGGCACGCCGCGTTTGATCTGGTTGGGATTGACCCCCTGACGGCGGATGGCCTCGGGCAGCGTGACGGGCGCCAGTTGCTGATTTTCGTCACCGCATAACGCTGACGGCTGACCGCCGGGGCAGTCGAGCTTCACCTGCACGCGGGTTGCTGCCGACAGCGCCGGGCCCTGACCGACCTGCATGACCCGGTAGTGAATGCGTGCCGTGCCGCTGGCGATGAAGCTTTCCGGAACCCGCAGGCTGACCGAGGCGCCGAGGTCTTCGCTGGTCAGCACCCGGGAGGCGACGTAGCAGTTGTTCCAGAACAGTTCGATCAGATCGCCGGTGTCCATGCCCGGGTAGGGTAGGACATCGATCAGCAGGTGAGCCGCCGCGGCCAGATTGATGGCGTTCTTTTGCGCACAGGCCAGGTTCGGCGCTGCCAGTTCGGGGGTAGGCGAAGTTCGGGTCATCGGGTTCTCTCCTTGAAGTCTTGCGGCGAATTCCGTTTCTTGAAAAAAACAAAAAGGGGTAGTGAATCGGTAATACAACCGTGAACTTTTGTTCAGGCTGAGTACGGATCGATTCAACTAATTAGTGCCGGTTGGCGACTAGATAAGAGTGTGCGGGAAAGAGTGTCAATGGCCGCGCTTAGTTAATCCGTGAATTACGAATTAATCAGAAGCTTCCTACGCTGATGAGGCAGACTGCCTAGCTGCATTGGGGAATGGAACTACGGTTTCTGCGGATTTTTAGCGATTTTCGGGTCAGCCTGTTTAACCCATTCTGCCGATGAACGGATGTGTCTGAACTGAGCGTATCTGTTGCAGAACATATATATGTAGTTTTGGAAAGATTTGAAGCGGGGCGGTTTTAATGTTTTGGCGGGAGGGGGGAGTGTAACTTCCGTCCGTGGAAGTTAATGTTCGTGCATCAAGTTTCTCAGGCGTGATTCAGGAACTTGCTGAGAAACTGTTGGGTGCGTTCTTCTTTCGGGTTGGCGAACAACGCCTTGGCTTCACCTTGCTCGACGATTACACCCTTGTCGAAAAACACCACGCGGTTGGCCACGTCGCGGGCAAAACCCATTTCGTGAGTGACGATGACCATGGTGCGTTTTTCTTCAGCCAGGCCGCGAATGGTCGCCAGCACTTCGCCGACCAGCTCCGGGTCGAGGGCCGAAGTCGGCTCGTCGAACAGGATCACTTCCGGCTCCATCGCCAGCGCCCGGGCAATCGCCACGCGCTGTTGCTGACCGCCGGACAGACGACGCGGATACGCATCTTCCTTGCCGGCCAGACCAACCTTGGCCAGCAGCTTCATGCCCAGGGCAATGGCTTGCTCGCGCGGCATCTTCTTGACCACGATCGGCCCTTCGATGACGTTTTCCAGTGCGGTGCGGTGGGGGAACAGGTTGAAGTTCTGGAACACGAAGCCCACGTGCTGGCGCAGGTTGCGCACCAGACTTTGCTGCTGGTTCAGCGGGCGGCGGGTATCGATTTCGATATCGCCGACCTTGATCCGGCCGCTGGTGGGTTCTTCAAGGAAATTCAGGCAACGCAGGAAGGTGGTTTTACCCGAGCCGCTGGGGCCGATGATTGCCACGACCTCGCCTTCTTTCACCTCAAGATCGATGCCCTTGAGCACCTCTTGACCCTTGAACTGCTTGGTCAGTTTTTCCACGACAATCATGGGTCAGGACTCCTGGTCGTGCCGATTGACCCGCTCTTCCAGCTTGTTCTGGAAGTGCGAAAGCACCGTGGCCAGAATCCAGTAGATCAGCGCGGCGGCAAGATACATGGTGAAGACTTCGAAAGTCCGGGCGGTAATCAGCTGCGCCTGACGGAACAGTTCCGGCACCTGAATGGTGGCGGCCAGTGCCGTGTCCTTGACCAGCGAAATGAAGCTGTTGCCCAGCGGCGGCAACGCCGTGCGCATCGCCTGCGGCAGGATGGCCCGGCGCAGGGTCTGCGCGCGGGTCATGCCGATGCTCGCAGCGGCTTCCCACTGGCCGCGCTCGATCGAACCGATCGCGGCGCGCAGGATTTCACAGGCGTAGGCGGCCATGTTCAGCGAAAAGCCGATCAGGGCCGCTGGCAGTGGATCGAGTTCCACCCCCAGTTGCGGGAAGCCGTAATAGATCACAAACAGCTGCACCAGTAACGGCGTGCCGCGGAAGAACGACACGTAGACGCGGGCCAGCCAGTTGACCGATTTGAAGCGCGACAAGCGCATCAGGGCAAGGCCGAAGCCCAGCAGCAGCCCGAAGAACATCCCGCCGAGGCTGAGGATGACCGTGAAATACGCGCCCTTGAACAGGAAGGGCGCGGAGTCCACCAACAGCTGTGTGGTTTCGGCGATTTGCTGGCTCAACTGCGGGAAGTCCAGTCCGAACTGAAAACCTGCTTCCATTATTTAGTGACGTCAGCGTTGAAGTATTTCTTCGACAGCTTCTCAAGGGTGCCATCGGCACGCAGCTCGTCGAGGGCCTTGTTCACTGCCGCCAGCAACTCAGGCTCGCCTTTGCGCAGGGCAATACCGGATTCCTGACGGGAGAAGGCTTCACCGGCAGCCACGGTTTTCGGGGCTTTCTTGGCGTATTCCAGCGCGGCCAGACGGTCGATCAGGATGGCATCGGTACGGCCGTTGTTCAGGTCGGCGAACTTGGTCGGATCATCGTCGTAGGTGCGTACGTCAGCGCCCGGCACGTTGGCGCGGACCCACTGTTCGTAGTTGGTGCCCAGGCCGACGCCGACTTTCTTGCCGGACAGGTCAGCGGCGGTTTTGATATTCAGCGCGGCTTCCTTGCTCTTCAGCACCAGCGCCTGAATCCCGGAAACGGTGTACGGCTCGGAGAAGTCATACTTCTTCTTGCGCTCGTCGGAGATGGTCACCTGGTTGACCACGACGTCCAGACGCTTGGATTCCAGCGCGGCGAGAATACCGTCCCACTTGGTCGGTTGAATCTTGGCTTTGACGCCCAGCTTCTGCGCCAGGGCTTCGGAGAGTTCGACTTCGAAACCGGACAGCTTGCCGTCGGCATCAACGAAGCTGAACGGTGGGTAGGTGCCTTCCAGGCCGACGTTGATAACGCCTTTGTCCTTGATCTGCTGCAGCTGCTCACCGGCAGTCGCCTGGCTGATCAGGCCGGCGCTCAGTGCAAGGCCCAGCGAACCTACCAGCAGATTGCGACGTAGTGCGGAAAAATTCATGACAAGCCCCTGTGTTTTCTTATGGAAGACGCTTAAGGAAAGTTGGCGAATCCGGGATTTGAACGACTGCGTTATCGTGCCCTAAAGCAGCTTATGCGTCTTGCCCGAAATTCGCCTGCGGCGAGACTATAAGGTGTCTGCTTTAGACTTGAAAATACTTAATATCTAATTTGATATTCATATATGGAATATGTGGTTTTCACCTGTGGCGAGGGAGCTTGCTCCCGCCCGACTGCGTAGCAGCCGCAATACCTGGCGCCGTGGTTCAACTGAAAAAACGCGGAAGCAGGTTTTGGAGGCGCTGCGCACCCCGGCGTGAGCAAGCTCCCTCGCCACAAACGTGCTTCAACCGCTCAAAGAGTCTTTGTAGGCAAACAACGCCGGCGCCCCACCCGTGTGCAGGAAGATGATCGGCCCCTCATCAAAGCGCTGGCGGCCGATGCCGTCGAGCAAGCCGGCCATGGCCTTGCCGGTGTACACCGGATCGAGCAGCACCGCGTCCTGACTGGCCAACAGCTTCACTGCCGCCAGGGTCCCGGCATTCGGCTCGCCATAACGCGGGCCGAAGTATTCGTCCCACAATTGGACCTTGAAGTTCACCGGCAATTTCACGCCCAACAGGTCCGCCGTGCGTTCGGCCAGCCCTTGCACTTTCGGGCGCTGATCTTCTTCGCTGCGCGAGACGGTCACGCCGATCACCGGCAGTTGCGGCAAGGCTTCGCTCAAGGCCAGCGCCAGACCACTGTGAGTTCCCGCGCTGCCCGAGGCCAGCACCACGGCGGCGAAATCGAGGCCGGTGTCCTTGATCTGCTCGGCCAGCTCCAGACCGGCACGCACATAGCCCAAAGCACCGAGGGCATTGGAGCCACCGATCGGCACCAGATACGGCTTCTTGCCGTTGCTGCGCAGGCGCACGGCGAGGGCGGCGAGTTGTTCGTCGGCGTTATCGAGGTTGTCGACCAGTTCGACCTTGGTGTCGAACAGATCGAGCAGCAGGCGATTGCCGTTGCCGGTGTAATCGCGGTCATCGGTGCCCAGCGGATTTTCCAGCAGGGCCACGCACCCCAGGCCAAGTTTGGCGGCCAGCGCGGCGGTCTGGCGCACGTGGTTCGATTGCAGGGCGCCTGCGGTGATCAGCGTATCGGCGCCCTGGGCGAGGGCATCGGCGGCGAGGTATTCGAGTTTGCGCAGCTTGTTGCCGCCCATGGCCAGCGGTGTCAGGTCATCGCGCTTGATGTACACATCGCGCCCGAGCCAGGTGGACAGACGTTCGAGTTTTTCCAGTGGCGTGGGGTGTCCGAGCAGGTCGAGACGGTTAAAGCGTTCCAGCTGTTGTTTGATCATGAGCCCGTACTGGCGGAGAAAGATGAAAGGACTATAGGCACGCGGTTTTACCGGGGCAACCGTCAATCGCTTATAGCCAAATGTGCTTAGTCCAGCACTATCGGTTCTTAATTCGCTCTCGCGGGCATGCCGTAAAGTAGTCGCCGTTAACGCGGCCAGATCGTCCGGCCGCCCGTGAGGAGTCTTTACCGTGAGCGAGCGTTCCAGCCATTGGCAACTGCAGACCATCGTCAGCCAACTGCGCAGTGCGCGGGATCAGTGGCGGGCCCAAAACGGCCGGGCCACCGGCGAGCAGGGTGGCCGCGAGTTGCCGTCCCGCGCGGCAATGGCGGAAATTCTCGAGGCGCTGTGTGGCGCGTTGTTCCCGATGCGCCTGGGGCCGGTGGATCTGCGTGAGGAGAGTGAAGACTTCTATGTCGGTCACACCCTCGACACGGCGCTGAATGCCTTGTTGGCGCAGGCCAGGCTTGAGCTGCGCTACGTCGCCCGGCACAGCGCCCAGGACGACAGCGACGTCGAGAAGCAGGCGATCCGCATCATTCAGGACTTCGCCCTGGCCTTGCCGGGCCTGCGCAGCCTGCTCGATACCGACGTGCTGGCCGCCTATCACGGCGACCCGGCGGCGCGCAGCGTCGACGAAGTGCTGCTGTGCTATCCGGGGATTCTGGCGGTGATTCACCATCGTCTGGCGCACCATCTGTATCGCGCCGGGTTGCCGTTGCTGGCGCGGATCAGCGCGGAGATCGCGCATTCGGCGACGGGTATCGATATTCACCCGGGCGCGCAGATCGGCCGCAGTTTCTTCATCGACCACGGCACGGGTGTGGTGATCGGCGAGACCGCGATCATCGGTGAGCGCGTGCGGATCTACCAGGCGGTAACCCTGGGCGCCAAACGCTTCCCGGCGGATGAAGACGGGCAGTTGCAGAAGGGCCATCCACGCCATCCGATTGTCGAGGACGACGTGGTGATCTATGCCGGGGCGACGATTCTCGGGCGGATCACCATCGGCCAGGGTTCGACCATCGGCGGTAATGTGTGGCTGACCCGCAGTGTGCCGGCGGGAAGCAACCTGACCCAGGCCAATCTGCAGCATGATGACGGGACGCAGAAATAGGATTTCCCGTTCGTGGCGTCGCAGCTCCCTCGCCACAATTTGCCCATCGAATCAGCTTGATGGCCTTCAGCCAATTCTCCAGTGAACGAATCGCTCAACGCTCACGTCATAGCCTTCCTTGAACTAGCGTAAAGCGGGCCATTTCAGGCTGGAACAGGGAGGGCTGCTGCGCGCTCCATCGGGGATAAATCCCCTCGCCACAAGCTACCGCTTGGCCGTGCGATTAGTCCTTGGCGCCCTATCCATGTTTAACTTGAACGTTCATTCAAGTTAAACCGGTGGTTCGCTGCCCGCTCACAACAGGAGGCTTGCCTTTGCTGAGTCCGATCATTTCAGCCACGTTTCAACCCCTCGAGGTGCATGCTTCATGAGTGCATCTTCTACCCCCGCCAGCGGCCTGGTTCGCATGAATCCGCCGGTGTTCTACTTCGCCGCGACGGTCATTCTGCTGTTTGGTCTGGTTGTCATTGCCATGCCGGAGCAGGCAGGAGCCTGGTTGCTGGCTGCACAAAACTGGGCGGCCAATACGGTCGGCTGGTACTACATGCTTGCGATGACGCTGTATCTGGTCTTCGTGGTGGTCACCGCGTTATCGGGCTACGGCAAGATAAAACTCGGTGCCGACCACGACGAACCCGAATTCAGTTACCTGTCCTGGGCCGGCATGCTGTTCGCCGCCGGGATCAGCATCACGCTGTTTTTCTTCTGCGTGTCCGAACCGCTGACCCACATGCTGCAACCGCCGCAAGGCGAGGCCGGCACCGCTGATGCGGCGCGCCAGGCGATGCAGATCCTGTTTCTGCACTGGGGCCTGCACGGCTGGGGCGTGTTTGCCTTCGTTGGCATGGCGCTCGCGTATTTCGCCTATCGGCATAACCTGCCGTTGGCGTTGCGCTCGGCGCTGTACCCGCTGATCGGCAAACGCATCAACGGCCCCATCGGTTATGCGGTGGACGGCTTCGGCATCATCGCCACGGTGTTCGGTCTCGGCGCCGACATGGGCTTCGGTGTGCTGCACCTCAACTCCGGTCTGGACTACCTGTTCGGCATCGCCCATACCCAGTGGATTCAGGTCGGCCTGATCACACTGATGATGGGCGCGGCGATCATCGTCGCCGTGTCGGGGGTGGACAAGGGCGTGCGGGTGATGTCCGACATCAACATGCTGCTGGCCTGTGCGCTGCTGCTGTTCGTGTTGTTCGCCGGCCCGACCCAGCACCTGCTCAACACCCTGATCCAGAACCTCGGCGACTACCTCGGCGCCTTGCCGATGAAGAGTTTCGACCTCTACGCCTACGACAAGCCAAGCGACTGGCTCGGCGGCTGGACCGTGTTCTACTGGGCCTGGTGGATTGCATGGTCGCCGTTCGTGGGCCTGTTCATCGCACGGATTTCCCGTGGCCGCACCATCCGTGAATTCGTCTTCGGCGTGTTGCTGATTCCGCTCGGTTTCACCCTGGCGTGGATGTCGATCTTCGGCAACAGCGCCATCGATCAGGTGCTCAATCACGGCATGTCGGCACTGGGCATGTCGGCCCTCGACAATCCGTCGATGAGCCTTTATCTGCTGCTGGAAACCTACCCCTGGAGCAAGACCGTCATCGCCGTGACGGTGTTCATCAGCTTCGTGTTCTTCGTCACCTCGGCCGACTCCGGCACCGTGGTGCTCTCGACCCTCTCGGCCAAGGGCGGCAACCCGGACGAAGACGGGCCGAAGTGGCTGCGAGTGTTCTGGGGCGCGATGACTGCGCTGGTGACCAGTGCGCTGCTGTTCTCCGGCAGTATCGATGCGCTGAAGTCGGCAGTCGTGCTGACCTCGCTGCCGTTCTCGCTGATCCTGTTGCTGATGATGTGGGGCCTGCACAAGGCGTTCTATCTGGAGTCGCAGAAACAGATCGCGCAACTGCATTCGCTGGCGCCGGTCTCCGGCTCACGCCGCGGCACGGGTGGCTGGCGTCAGCGCCTGAGTCAGGCGGTGCACTTCCCGTCGCGCGACGAGGTGTACCGCTTCATGGACACCACGGTGCGCCCGGCGATCGAAGAGGTGACGGCAGTGTTCGTCGAGAAGGGCTTGAACGTGGTCACGCAGCCGGATCCGGCGCACGACAACATCAGCCTGGAAATCGGTCACGGCGAGCAGCATCCGTTCATCTACCAGGTGCAGATGCGCGGCTACTTCACGCCGTCGTTTGCCCGTGGCGGCATGGGTTCCAAGCAACTCAACAACCGTCGCTACTACCGCGCTGAAGTGCACTTGAGCGAGGGCAGTCAGGACTACGATCTGGTCGGCTATACCAAAGAGCAGATCATCAACGACATCCTCGACCAGTACGAACGCCACATGCAGTTCCTGCATCTGGTGCGTTGACCGGCGGCTGGGCGTCGAGACGTTTACGACTCGGCGCTCAGCACCATGAACAACACCATCGCAGCCATCGGCACCCCGAACACCGCACTGCCCACCGCAATTTCCGACCCCAGCGGCTGCCCGGCATGCACCACCCCCACCGCGCCATTGATCACCGTCAACGCCAGCCACAGCACGGTGAAGCTGTAGGCCATGGTCTGTCGGCTGAAGCCGATGCGCTCCCCGATGTAGAGCATCAGGGCGAGCAAGACCAGGCCGAAGAAGATGATGATGGCGGTGTGCATGGCGGGTTCTGCCTGGTGGTTATGTATTGCCTGCAAGACCGCAATCGCGAGCAGGCTCACTCCTACAGTGGATCGCGGTTGCCCACACATCCCATGGTCAACCTCATTTCTTGTAGGGGTGAGCCTGCTCGCGATAGGGCCAGCTCGGTGTCCTTTAGAGCATAGCCAAACCCGCCAACCCCGTATCCCTCAGGTGCTTTCGCGCTCGATCACTTGGCACTGCAGCAGATTCAGCCGTTGCACATCCTCTTCGATGGGCAGCACCCCAAGGTTTTCCAATACCCGCGTTGCCGCCAGCACGCCAATCTCCAGTGCCGGCGGTTTGATCGTGCTCAGGCTCGGCAATAGCATCTCGGCGAACGGGTAATCGCCGAAGCCGAGCACGGCGCAGTCTTCGGGGATCTTGAGGCCGGCGCGTTGCCCGGCCAGCAGGCCGCCGGCGGCGAGGTTGTCGTTGGCGAAGACGATGGCGTCGGGGCGCGGTGAGGCGTTCATCAGCGCTTCCATCGCTTGCTTGCCGGCCTCGAACGGCGCGCGGTCGGCGTCGGGGGCGAACACCCACGGCTTTAGCCCGAACTCGCGCACGGTGGCGGCGTAACCATCGCGGCGTTCCAGTGCACTGAGGTCGCCGGGGGCGCTGTTCTGCACGAAAGCGATGCGGCGATAGCCTTTGGCATGCAGATATCGTGCAGCGGTCACGCCGACCTCGTAATGCGAAAAACCGATCTGCATCGGCTCGCGATCCGGCTGGTAATCCCAGGTTTCGATCACCGGAATATCCGCTTCGGCGATCATCTTTTCCGTGCCGGCGCTGTGGAAGTGGCTGGTCAGCACCAGCGCTGCCGGCGACCAGCCGAGGAACGCCCGCACGGCGTTTTCTTCCTGTTCAGTGCTGAAGTAACTCGACGCCAGCAACAACTGATAACCGTGGCGGCTGAGGGTGTCACTGAAGCCCTGAATGGTGTTGGCAAAGATCGGCCCGGAGATGTTCGGGATCACCATGCCGACGATTTTGCCTCGCGCCGAAGCCAATCCGCCGGCCACCAGGTTTGGCACATAACCCAACTCGGCGACTACCGCCGCAATCCGCTCGCGGCGCTCGGGGGAGACCGACTCCGGTTGATTGAAGTAGCGCGACACGGTGATCGCCGACACGCCGGCCTGGCGAGCCACCGCATTCAGGGTCACGCGTCCGGCGCCACGGCGCTTGCGGGGCTTTTCCTGGCTCAAGTGTCGATCCTTCTTAAAAACCAAAACGCATATAAAAGTAATTTTTCAGTATTGGACGCTCTATGTGCGGCTTGCCAATACTGGCGATGTTAGCGCTAACAAGGCGCGTTGTCTGCTACTCGCTCGAGCGAATGCCCAAGACACCGATTCAGGCGCTGTCGTCGCAGAACGACAGCGGTTCAGGGCCAATTTCGAGCGGGCAAACATGCACAACATTCCTGGGGCGACACACAAACTGGCGCAATCGATTCGCGCTGCTGGCTGGATTTTTACCGGGCTGGCGGCGTTGCCGCTGCCCAATGCTTTTGCCGCTGACAGCAGCGAACAAGAGCCGACACTCAAGTCCGTCACGGTCACCGCTACCCGCCGCGAAGAGTCGCTACAAAAGGTCCCGGTGGCAGTCTCGGTGATCGACGGCGAACAGCTGGAGCGCGACAACCGCAACGGCGTGGCGAGCATCGTCCAGCAAGTGCCGTCGCTGAATTTCCGCACCGGCGCTTCGAACAAGGACACCTCGTTGTTCGTGCGGGGTGTCGGTACGATTTCCACCTCACCCGGCGTCGAGCCAACGGTGGCCACGGTGATCGACGGCGTGGTCTATGCGCGTCCCGGCCAATCCACCCTCGACCTGCTGGATCTGGAGCGCGTCGAAGTGCTGCGTGGCCCGCAGGGCACCTTGTTCGGCAAGAACGCCTCGGCCGGTGTGCTCAACATCACCAGCAAGGCGCCAACCAACGAGACCCACGGCTACATCGACCAGTCGTACTACAGCGGCAACGAAAGCCGCACCCGCTTCGGCATTGGCGGCAGCCTGATCCCGGACACACTCAAGGGCTCGATCAGCACCCTGTTCGGCAGTTACGACGGCAATGTCGATAACCAATACAACGGGCAGGAGGTCAACGGCTACAACCATCGCGGCGTGCGCGGCAAACTCGAATTCACCCCGAATGACGACGTCACGTTCACCCTGATCGCCGACTACATGCAGTCCCACGACGACGGCCCTAACGGCGTGGTCAGCAAGTCGCTGACCCCGGCCTTTGCCAACGCGCTGAGTCCCGTCTCTGCCAGCAGCCACAACCGCGACATCAACACCGATACCCGAAGCCATGTCGAAGACACCAACAAGGGCCTTTCCGGCCAGCTCGACTGGCAATTGGGCGATTACACCCTGACGTCGATCACTGCGTGGCGCGGCTGGGACAACACCCAGTATCAGGACGGCGATCGCCTGAGCACGATCACCGCCGCGTTCCCCGGCACCGCCGACAAGGGCGATCTGGCCTTCGATCAATACTCGCAGGAGCTGCGTCTGGCCTCGCCGAAGGGCGAATTCCTCGAATACGTCGGCGGCCTGTTCTACATGCATGGCAAGGATGACGAGACCTATCAGCGCACACTGACCACCACCACGCGCACCGACCGAGGCGTTGCCGACTACAGCACCACCAGCGACAGCTACGCCGCATTCGGCGAGGCCACGCTGAACTTCACTTCCGATTTCCGCGGCATCGCCGGGCTGCGCTACACCCACGATGATCTGGAATACGATCACCGCCGCGTCTCCACCTCGGCAACCACGGTCAGCGGCATTCAACCGGCGACCAGCAGCTCCGGTTCGGTGGACGAGGACGGCTGGTCCGGTCGCCTCGGCGTGCAGTACGACCTGAGCGATGCGGTCACTACGTATCTGACCTACTCGCGCGGCTACAAAGGTCCGGCCTACAACGTGTTCTTCAATATGCAGCCGCGTGACACCGAAGCGCTGAAACCGGAAACCTCGAACACCTGGGAGGCGGGGATCAAAGCCACGAGCTGGAACAACCGGCTGACCACCAACCTCGCGGTGTTCCACAGCGATTACGATAACTATCAGGCGAACTTTTTCGACACCGTCGCCGGGCAAGTGGTGACGCGTCTGATCAACGCTGGCAGCGTCAGCACCGAAGGCGTCGAACTCGATTACGCCTTGCAGGCGACCCAGCAACTGAAGTTTTCCGGGGCACTGGCCTACACCCGCGCACGCATCGATCAATTCAGTTGTCCGGCGGGCGCTGCAGCCTCGTGCAACGTCAATGGCAAACCGCTGCCGTTCAGCCCGGACTGGAAAAGCTACGTGCGCGCCGACTACACCATCCCTCTGGAAAACGGTCTGGATATCGAACTCGGCACCGACTACAGCTGGCAGAGCGAAGTGCAGTACGACATCAGCCAGAACGCCGACACCAAGCAGGGCGCCTACGGCATCTGGAACGCCAGCGTCGCGCTGGCTGATTACACCAATGGCTGGCGCGTGGCGTTGCTGGGCAAGAACCTCGCCGACAAGTCCTACTCGCCTCTGCTCGCCAGCGGCGGCAACTACATCTACCGCGCCGTGCCACGGGATGACGAGCGCTACTTCGGCGTGCAACTGCGCAAGGATTTCTGAGATGAGCAGACAGCTGAAACTCGGCGCGTTTCTCATGGCCACCGGGCACCACGTCGCCGCGTGGCGGCACCCGGATGTGCCGGCCAACGCCGGTCTGGATTTCGCGCATTACAAGCGGCTGGCGCAGATTGCCGAGGCGGCCAGATTCGACACGTTGTTCGTGGCCGACAGCGTCGCCGCGCCAACCCAGGAGATTGCCAGCCGCATGGCGCGCTCCGATCACTTCGAACCGCTGACCTTGCTTTCGGCATTGAGCGCGGTGACCGAACACATCGGCCTGATCGCCACCGCTACCACCAGCTATAACGAGCCGTATCACGTAGCGCGTAAATTCGCCTCGCTTGATCACCTGTCGGGTGGGCGCGCGGGGTGGAACCTGGTGACCTCGGACAACGCCGCCGAAGCGCTGAATTTCGGTCGTGACGAACACATCGGCCACGCCGAACGCTACAGCCGCGCCCGCGAGTTTCATCAGGTGGTCACCGGGCTTTGGGACAGTTGGGAGGACGATGCCTTTGTGCGCGACAAGGCCAGCGGCGCGTATTACGACCCTTCGAAGCTGCACGTGCTGGATCATGTCGGCGAGCACTTCCGGGTCAAAGGCCCGCTGAACGTGGCGCGTTCGCCGCAGGGGCAACCGGTGATCGTGCAGGCCGGCTCGTCCGAAACCGGGCGGGAGCTGGCGGCGCAGTCGGCCGAAGTGGTGTTCACCGCGCAACCTTCGCTGGCCGGCGCGCAGGCGTTTTACGCCGACCTCAAGGGCCGCCTGGCGAAGTACGGGCGCAGTGCCGATTCGCTGAAAATCATGCCGGGGGTCTTTGTCGTCGTCGGGCAAACGGAAGCTGAAGCGCAGGAAAAATGTGAAACGTTTCAGCAATTGGTCGAACCGGAGGTTGGCGTCGCCTTGCTTGGGCGTATGCTGGGCAACTTCGACTTGTCGAAGTACCCGCTGGACGGGCCACTGCCCGAGTTGCCGCTGACCGACAGCGGCCAGCAGAGTCGACAAAAACTGCTGACCGAACTGGCCGGCCGCGAGCATCTGACGCTGGCCGAACTGGGCCGCAAGATCGCCGGTGGGCGAGGGCATTACAGCCTGGTCGGCACGGCGGCGCAGATTGCTGACCGCTTGCAGGAATGGTTCGAGCAGGGCGCGGCGGATGGCTTCAACGTGCTGGTGCCGCACCTGCCGGGCGGGCTGGAAGACTTTGCCCATGGCGTGGTTCCGGAACTGCAGCGGCGTGGGCTGTTCAGAACCGAGTATGAGGGCCGGACATTGCGCGAGAACCTGGGCCTGGCCCGGCCCATAAACAAATTTGTGTAGATCGCTTTTGTGGCGAGGGAGCTTGCTCCCGCAGGTCTGCGAAGCAGACCCAAAACCTGCCATCGCATTCAGACAGGCATGGCGCGCTGGATGGGTTTGCGGTTGCTGCGCAACCGAGCGGGAGCAAGCTCCCTCGCCACAGGGTTGGGATTCACCCTCAATTTGCTGTCAATCAAACAAGAGAGGATTCGATGACTTACACCGCTGCCGAAAACCGCTACGACTCCATCCCTTACCGCCGCGTCGGCCGCAGCGGTCTGGTGCTGCCGGCGCTGTCGCTGGGCCTGTGGCACAACTTCGGCGACAGCACGCCGATCGACACCCAGCGCGCCTTGCTGCGCACCGCGTTCGACCTGGGGATCAACCACTTTGACCTGGCCAACAACTACGGCCCGCCGTACGGCAGCGCCGAGATCAATTTCGGACGCTTGCTGCGCGAAGACTTCAAGCAGTACCGCGACGAGTTGATCATCTCCAGCAAGGCCGGTTGGGACATGTGGCCCGGTCCTTATGGCCAGGGCGGCGGCTCGCGTAAATACGTGCTCGCCAGCCTCGACCAGAGCCTGCAGCGCCTCGGTCTGGACTATGTGGATATCTTCTATTCGCACCGCTTCGACCCGGACACCCCGCTGGAAGAAACCGCCAGCGCCCTCGCCACCGCCGTGCAACAGGGCAAGGCCTTGTACATCGGCATCTCGTCGTACTCCGGGGTGAAAACCCGTGAGATCGCCGCCCTGCTCAAAGAGTGGAAAGTGCCGCTGCTGATTCATCAGCCGGCGTACAACCTGCTCAATCGCTGGGTGGAAAAAGACCTGCTCGACACCACCGACGAACTCGGCACCGGGGTCATCGCTTTCACCCCGCTGGCGCAAGGTCTGCTGACCGACAAATACCTCAACGGCGTGCCGGCGGATGCGCGGGTCAATCGTCCGGGCGGTGGTTCGCTGCAGGCTTCGCACTTGTCCGAAGCGAACATCGCGCATGTGCGCGCGTTGAACGAGATCGCCAAGCGTCGCGGCCAGAGCCTGGCGCAACTGGCGCTGGCCTGGACCCTGCGTGATCCTCGGGTGACCTCGGCACTGATCGGCGCGAGCCGGCCGGAACAGATCATCGAGAACGTCGGGGCGTTGAAGAATTTGAGCTTCAGTGCTGAGGAACTGGCGGAGATCGACCGGTTTGCCCAGGAGGGCGGGATCAATCTTTGGGAGAAGCCTTCGACGGCGGAGTGATGAAGATTGGGTTGGGTCAGCAAGATCCAACCCCCTCACCCCAGCCCTCTCCCCCAAGGGGGCGAGGGGAAAGGGAGCCGATCTTCACGCTTTTCAAAACTTAAGTTCAACCAGATATTTCAGGTCGATGTAGTTGGTACAAACACCTCGGTCAGTCCCCTCTCCCTCTGGGAGAGGGTTAGGGTGAGGGGCTTTTGCTTTTAAAAGGGCTAGCGGAAGAAAGGCACATCCCCCAACACCGTCGCCCGCTGCATCACCCGCCGTGCCGGGCGGTAATCATCCACCGCGTAATGCTGCGTCACGCGGTTATCCCAGAACGCGATGTCGTCCTGCTGCCAGCGCCAGCGAATGGTGAATTCCGGTCGCGTTGCGTGGGCGAACAGGAATTTCAGAATCGCCTCGCTTTCGGTTTCCGACAGTTCGTTGATCTTCGACGTGAAGCCTTCGTTGACGAACAGCGAGCGGCGTCCGCTCACTGGGTGGGTACGGATCACCGGGTGTGACAACGGCGGATTCTTGCGCCGTGCCTCTTCCCACTGTGCCAGGGCTTCTGGCGTGTTGCCGTAGCGCTCCAGCGGAAACGAGCGGGTGAAATCGTGAGTCGCGGTCAGCCCTTCGAGCAGGGTTTTCATCGGCGCCGACAGCGCTTCATACGCAGCAATCCCGCTGGCCCACAAGGTGTCGCCACCGAACTCTGGCAACAGCTTGGCGCTGAGAACCGCGCCCATCGCCGGGGTCGGCAGGAATGTCACGTCGGTGTGCCAGATCGCGTTGTCGCGCACGTCGGTGACGGCGGTGTCGAGGATCAGTACTTCCGGTTGTTCCGGCACGTTCGGGTAGATCGGGTGAATGTGCAGGTCGCCGAAGTACGCGGCGAAACGCGCCTGTTGTGGCGGCTCGATTGGCTGGTTGCGGAAGAACAGCACTTGATACTTGAGCAAGGCCTGCTCGATGGCGTCGCGTTGTTCCAGGTTCAACGGCTGGCTGACATCGACGCCGCTGATCTGTGCGCCGAGGGCCGAGCTTAATGGGGTGATGGTCAGGCTGCTCATGGTCTTTCTCTTCGAATTCGGGGATAGAGCTTTTGTAGGAGTGAGCCTGCTCGCGATTGCAGGCTTGCAGTCAATGCTGTGGTGAATGACACACCGCAATCGCGAGCAGGCTCACTCCTACAGGGGATTCACATCAAATATGTCAGTGCGCCTGGCCGTGCCACGGCACCAGTTTGCGCTGCAGGGCGCGCAGGCCCATTTCCATGGCGAAGGCAATCAGCGCGATTACCAGAATCCCCAGCACCACCACATCGGTGACCAGAAATTGCGCGGCCGACTGCACCATGAAGCCCAAGCCACTGGTGGCGGCGATCAGTTCGGCGGCGACCAGCGTCGACCAGCCAACCCCCAGACCAATGCGCACACCGGTGAGAATGTCCGGCAAGGCGCTCGGCAGAATCACATGGCGAATCAGTTGTGCGCGGGTCGCGCCGAGCGATTGCGCCGCGCGCAATTTCGCCGGGTCAACGGTGCGCACGCCGGTCGCGGTGGCAATCGCGATCGGGGCGAAAATCGCCAGGTAGATCAGCAGCACTTTCGACAACTCGCCGATGCCGCACCAGATCACGATCAGCGGCAGGTAGGCGAGCGGTGGGATAGGCCGGTAGAACTCGATCAGCGGATCAAGCACACCACGGGCGATGCGGTTGGCGCCGATGGCGATGCCCACCGGCACGGCGGTCAGAATCGCGAAACCGAGGCCCAGGCCAATGCGGCTCAGGCTCGCGCCCAAGTGCTGCCACAGCGTCGAATCCATGTAGCCGCTGGTCGCCAGCAGCCAGCCTTTTTGCAGCACGGCAGACGGCGGCGGCAGAAACAGCGGTTCGATCAAACCGGTGGCGGTCACCGCCCACCAGATCACCAACAAAGCGAACAAGGTCAGCAGGCTGATCCAGCGCGTGCTGAGGCGGCGGCGCACCGGGATCACCACCGAAGGGCTTTTCACCGCCGCAGCGGAAACGTCGTAACTGCTCATGCGCGCTCCTGCCGCTGAACGGCACTGCGTTGCGAGAACACTTTGCTCAGCACGTGCTCGCGGGTTTCGATAAAACGCGGGTCGGACTTGATCGCCCGCGCCGACTCACCGGCGGCGTAACGCTGCCCGAAATCCAGGTGCAGGCGCTCGACGATCTGCCCCGGATTTGGCGCGAGCAGAATCAGGTCAGTGGCGAGGAACACCGCTTCTTCGATGTCGTGGGTAATCAGGAACACCGGTTTGGCGGTGCGCTGCCAGACTTGCAGCAACAGCTCCTGCATCTGTTCGCGGGTGAACGCGTCGAGGGCGCCGAAGGGTTCGTCCATCAGCAGCACGCGCGGGTCGGCGGCGAGGGCGCGGGCCAGGCCGACGCGCTGTTTCTGGCCGCCGGAGAGCTGCCAGATGCGGCGACTTTCAAACCCTGTGAGATCAACCAGCGCGAGCATCTCGCGGGCAATCTTTTCGCGTTTGTCTTTGGCTACGCCGGCCAGTTCCAGACCGAAAGCCACGTTGGCCAACACATCCTGCCAAGGCAGCAGCGCATCGTCCTGGAACACCACGCCACGTTCGGCACTCGGGCCTTTGACCGGCACGCCATCGAGGGTGATGCGCCCGGCACTCGGTTCAACGAAACCGGCAATCAGGTTCAACAGCGAAGTCTTGCCACTGCCGGACGGGCCGAGGGCGACCAGCAACTGCTGAGGCCCGAGGGTCAGGGAAATGTCCGCCAGCACCGGTGCAGGGCTGCCGGGATACTGTGCGCTGATGCGCTCCAGCTGTAGCAAGGCCATCGCAGTTAACTCCCGATCAGTTGGTGATGTATTTGGCGCTGACGTACGGCGCGTAATCCGGCAGCACCGCTTCGACCTTGCCTTGCTCCTTGAGGAACGCGGCGGTGTCGGTGATGGCCTTGGTGGTCGGCGCGCCGAGGGTGATCACTTGATCAGCGGCCAACGGGTAGACGTTGCCTTGCAGCAGCAGCGGAATGTCGCTGGCCTTGGCGCCGGACAGTTTCACCAGTTTGTCGACATGGGACTGATCGGCGAGCCAGGCTTGCGGATCCTTGCGGTAGTCGGCGTAGGCGTCGAGGGTGACTTTGGCAAACGCAGTGACGATTTCCGGGTGCTTCTCGGCGAAGTCCTTGCGCACGATCCAGGCATCGAAAGTCGGTGCGCCGAACTTGGCCAGCTCGCCGGAAGTGATCAGCACTTTGCCGTTTTCCTTGGCGACGCCCAGCGCCGGGTCCCACACGTAAGTGGCGTCGATGTCACCACGTTTCCACGCGGCAATGATCGCTGGCGGGGCGAGGTTGAGCACGGTGACTTTCGATGGGTCGATGTTCCAGTGTTTCAGCGCCGCGAGCAGGCTGTAGTGTCCGGTGGACACGAACGGCACGGCGATTTTCTTGCCGATCAGATCCTGCGGTGTCTTGATCCCGGAACCGTCACGGGCGACCAGGGCTTCAGCGGCGCCGATCTGGGTGGCGATGAGGAAGGTTTCCACCGGGACTTTGCGGGTGATGGCTGCGGTCAGCGGGCTGGAACCGAGGTAGCCGATCTGCACGTCACCGGAGGCGATGGCGGCGATGATGTCGGCGCCGTTGTCGAATTTGCGCCAACTGATGTCGGCCTTGGTGGCTTTCTCGTAAGCGCCGTCGGCCTGGGCAACTTTCGCCGGGTCAACGGTGGTCTGGTAAGCGACGGTGAGGTCGGCGGCCTGCGCCAGAAAGCTCGCAGCAGCCAGAGAGGCCACGGCCAGCAGGCGAAGCGGGAAATTCAGTTTCATGGGGGAGTGCTCCAAATCAGGCAACCGATGATCGGCGTGAAAGGAGACTAAATGATCTAAGAAACTAAAAATAAATAACTTTTTAGACTTAGCTTATGAGCGGAAAAATCTAAGGAGGGGAGTGGATCGTTCCCACTCAGAATGTGGGAATGATCAAGATCCAGGGCACGTGGTGCTTTTGTGGCGAGGGGATTTATCCCCGATCGGCTGCGCAGCAGTCGTCAACCATCCTGCACGGTATGTCGGACATACCGCGTGTTCAGGATTTGGGGCTGCTTCGCAGCCCAGCGGGGATAAATCCCCTCGCCACAAGATTCTTTCCACACACAAGATTGTGTGCTTCCAGATCAGTTGCTGATCGCCAGAATGCTCGCCTGATACGACCCGACAAACACATCGAAATCGCCCACCTCGTTCTGCTCCAGCTCAGCCTGCGCCAGCAGCGACGCACGCGCCAGTTCTTCAAACTTGGCCTGATCATCCGCCGGCAAAGGTTCTCTGCGGAAGAACTCGGCATGCGCCTGGCTCTGACGCAGGGAGAACTGCGCGAAGCTTTCCTTGTGTTCGGCCATCGCGGCCAGCACCTGCGCCGAAGGCGTCAGGGACGGATCGCTGACCTTGGCCAACTGCGCGTCCAGCGCCTTGCTGTGCGCATCGCCGCCATGGCTCTGGTCCAGCAGCGCGGCGAGCGGGGCGATTTGTTCCAGCAGCTCTGCTGCCCATGCCTTCAATTCGACCGGCTGCCCATCACGCTGCAATTGCAGGCCCGGACGGCGACCTTCCTTGACCACGCTGAGGAAGTTCGAGGTGGCGTTGCCGCACGACGTATTGGTCAGCAGCGGGCTGTCGTTCAGCGCGCAGTACAGCAGGAACGCGTCGAGGAAGCGCGACTCGGTCAGGTCGATGCCCATCGGCAGGAACGGGTTGATGTCCAGGCAACGCACTTCGACATACTGGATGCCCCGGGCCATCAGCGCCTGGATTGGCCGCTCGCCGGTGTAGGTCACGCGTTTCGGGCGGATGTTGGAGTAGTACTCGTTTTCGATCTGCAGGATGTTGGTGTTGAGCTGCACCCACTCGCCATCCTGGTGCGTACCGACTTCAACGTATGGCGGGTACGGCGTGGCCACGGCTTTGCGCAGGCTGTCGGTGTAGCTCGCCAGATCGTTGTAGCACGGCGTCAGGCCGGCCTGGGCGTTGCTCTGGTAACCGAGGTCGCTCATGCGCAGGCTGGTGGCGTACGGCAGGTACAGGGTGTCCGGGTCCAGCTGTTCCAACTGGTGCGAACGGCCGCGCAGGAACCCTGCGTCCAGTGCTGGCGAGGCGCCGAACAGGTACATCAGCAGCCAGCTGTAGCGCCGGAAGTTACGGATCAGCGCGATGTAGGACGACGACTGGAAATCGCGGTCGGTGCCGACGAAACCCTCGGCTTCGCGCAGCAGCGGCCAGAGCTTTTCCGGCAGGGAAAAGTTGTAGTGAATCCCGGCGATGCACTGCATGGTCTTGCCGTAACGCAGGGCCAGGCCCTTGCGGTAGACGTACTTGAGCTGACCGATGTTGGAAGTGCCGTAATAGGCGATCGGGATGTCTTCCTCGGCCGGCAACGGGCACGGCATCGATGGACTCCACAGGTACTCGCTGCCGAGCTTGCTGTAGGCAAAGCGATGAATCTTGTCCAGGCTCGCCAGAGTGTCTGCCGGGTCGGGCAGGGCGGGCGTGATGAATTCCAGCAGCGACTCGGAATAGTCGGTGGTGATCTGTTCATTGGTCAGCGCGGAACCCAAGGCTTCCGGGTGCGGCGTTTGCGCCAGTCGACCTTCGCTGGTCACGCGCAGGCATTCACGTTCGATACCGTGGAGGCACTGTTCGAGCAGAGAGAGGTTGGCGCGCTCGCCGAGCAGAGCCAGGCGGCGGTTGAGAAGTTCGCTCAATTTGGATTCCTTCACGCGTCAGTCGCCCCAATATGGGGGTGGGCAGGACGGTCTACAAGGGTGAAGTTGAAACTGGCGTTTTCGCCTGGTTTTTGAGCCGTGACGGCCCGTGCCGATTGCCAACTTCACTCCTTGAATCTGGCTATTGCGCGTGCGGAAAAGTTCGACGCCGCAGACACAGCGCCGAAATTAACTCAAATTGATGACGACAAGCTACAGGACAGCGAACGTGCCTTGCGCTTTTGCGACCAGTTTGTCGCCCTGCATCACGTCGGCTTCGACCACCAGCGTGCGGCGGCCCGGGTGGATCACTCGAGCCGTACACAGCACCTCGCCGTCAGACACGGCGCGGATGTAGTTGATCTTGCACTCGATGGTCGCACTCTGCTGATCGAAGCCGTGGGTGCTGGAACAGGCCAGTCCCATGGCAATGTCGACCAGGCTGAACAGCGCGCCGCCGTGTAGCTTGCCGCCGCGATTGCGCAGTTCCGGCTCCAGCGCCAGGGCGACTTGCGCCACCCCGGTTTCCAGGCTGTGCAGGCGGCAGCCCAACAGCTTGAAAAACGCGCTCTCGACGAGCCCGGCCGGAATGTCCATCAGCGTTTCTTCAACTGCTTGGCGTTGGCGAACAGCGAGGCCATGGCGTTGTTCACCGGTGCCGCTGCAGGCGTTTCCTTGCGCGGCGCGTTGCCCGAAGACTGACGTGGCGCCGAGCCCGGACGCGAGCCGCGGGCACCGTCGATCTTCTCGCCCGGGGTGTCGCTCATGCGCATCGACAGGCCGACGCGTTTGCGCGGGATGTCGACTTCCATGACCTTCACTTTCACCACGTCACCGGCCTTTACCGCTTCGCGTGGGTCCTTGATGAACTTCTCCGACAGCGCCGAGATGTGCACCAGACCGTCCTGGTGCACGCCGATGTCGACGAACGCGCCGAACGCGGTCACGTTGGTGACGACGCCTTCGAGGATCATCCCCAGTTGCAGGTCTTTGAGGTCTTCGACGCCTTCCTGGAACTCGGCGGTCTTGAACTCCGGACGCGGGTCGCGGCCCGGTTTTTCCAGTTCTTGCAGGATGTCGGTGACGGTGGGCAGACCGAAGGTCTCGTCGGTGAATTTCTTCGGGTCCAGACGCTTGAGGAACGCGGCATCGCCGATCAGCGAGCGAATGTCGCGGTCGGTTTCAGCAGCAATGCGTTGCACCAGCGGATAGGCTTCCGGGTGAACCGCCGAGGAATCCAGCGGGTTGTCGCCGTTCATCACGCGCAGGAAGCCGGCTGCCTGTTCGAAGGTTTTTTCGCCCAGACGCGCGACTTTCTTCAGCGCTGCACGGGTCTTGAACGCGCCGTGTTCGTCACGGTGCGTCACGATGTTCTGCGCCAGGGTCGCATTGAGGCCGGAAATCCGCGCCAGCAGTGCCACCGAGGCAGTGTTCACATCGACACCGACGGCGTTCACGCAGTCTTCGACCACCGCATCCAGACCGCGCGCCAGTTTCAGCTGCGACACGTCATGCTGGTACTGGCCGACACCGATGGATTTCGGATCGATCTTCACCAGCTCGGCCAGTGGGTCCTGCAAGCGACGGGCAATCGATACCGCGCCACGGATCGACACGTCCAGATCCGGGAATTCCTTGGCCGCCAGTTCCGACGCCGAATACACCGATGCGCCGGCTTCCGAAACCATGACCTTGGTCATCTTCATCGCTGGATATTTTTTGATCAGCTCGATGGCCAGTTTGTCGGTTTCACGGCTGGCGGTGCCGTTGCCGATGGCGATCAGGTCAACCGAATGCTTGGCGCACAGGGCGGCCAGGATGGCGATGGTCTGATCCCACTTGTTGTGCGGCACGTGCGGGTAAACCGTGGCGTGATCGAGCAGTTTGCCGGTGGAGTCGACCACCGCGACCTTGCAGCCGGTGCGCAGGCCCGGGTCGAGGCCCAGGGTGGCGCGCGGGCCGGCCGGCGCGGCCAGCAGCAGGTCGTGCAGGTTGTGGGCGAAGACGTTGATCGCCTCGGTTTCGGCGCCGTCGCGCAGTTCGCCGAGCAGGTCGGTTTCCAGGTGGGTATAGAGCTTGACCTTCCAGGTCCAGCGCACCACTTCACCGAGCCATTTGTCGGCCGGGCGGTTCTGGTTCTGGATGCCGAATTGCTGGCCGATCATGCCCTCGCACGGGTGCATGGTGCCCGGCAGCTCGTCGCCGACTTTCAGCGCGGAGCTGAGGATGCCTTCGTTGCGGCCACGGAAAATCGCCAGTGCACGGTGCGACGGCATGCTTTTCAGCGGTTCGTCGTGTTCGAAGTAGTCGCGGAACTTGGCGCCTTCTTCTTCCTTGCCGGCAATCACCCGGGCGCTGAGGATCGCTTCCTGCTTGAGGAAGTTGCGCAGCTTTTCCAGCAGGCTGGCGTCTTCGGCGAAGCGTTCCATCAGGATGTACTTGGCGCCTTCGAGCGCCGCCTTCACATCGGCCACGCCTTTTTCCGCGTCGACGAAACGTGCGGCTTCGGCTTCCGGGGTCAGGTTCGGGTCGTTGAACAGGCCGTCGGCCAGCTCGCCGAGGCCGGCTTCCAGGGCAATCTGGCCCTTGGTGCGGCGCTTCTGCTTGTACGGCAGGTACAAGTCTTCGAGGCGGGTCTTGGTGTCGGCAAGCTTGATGTCGCGCTCGAGGGCCGGGGTGAGTTTGCCTTGTTCCTGGATGCTGGCGAGGATGCTGATGCGCCGTTCGTCGAGTTCTCGCAGGTAGCGCAGACGCTCTTCCAGATGACGCAGCTGGGTGTCATCGAGGCTGCCGGTGACTTCTTTCCGGTAACGGGCGATGAAGGGAACGGTAGAGCCTTCATCGAGTAGCGCGACGGCCGCTTCGACCTGTTGCGGGCGTACGCCGAGTTCCTCGGCGATGCGGCTGTTGATGCTGTCCATAAAACCACCTGACATAGTGTGAAAGCAGGCTCGCAGGCACGGAAATAAAGGCCCGGAGTCTGGTTGAGCGGCTAGAAAATTGCCGCTGCCTGGGTCAAAAGGCTCCCCATTGACCGGTGAAATCGAACAATTACTGCGCAGGTCCGGAAAAAATCGCGGCCACCTGCGGTAACGATTCAGACGTTGCCTGGCACAAAACGCCGCGCATTATAACCAGCGTTCTGTCATTCGGGGGCGTTGCAGTCTGTAGGCATAAACCCCGGTTTTCTGGCAGTGAAGGAAAAATCTGCTAACAATGCACACGGTGCGTATAACGGCAGCTACGCCATAATGCGCGCCGAGCTAAAAGGAGCATCCAATGAGCAGCACTGTAAATAATGCTGAAGGCGAAAAAATTCTTATTGTTGACGACGATCCGGGTCTGAGCAGCCTGCTGGAACGTTTTTTCGTCAGCAAGGGCTACCGCGCCCGCACCGTACCGAACACCGAGCAGATGGATCGTCTGCTATCGCGTGAAGTGTTCAATCTGGTCGTCCTCGACCTGATGCTGCCGGGCGAAGACGGCCTGACCGCGTGCCGTCGTCTGCGGGCCGCGAACAATCAGATTCCGATCATCATGCTCACCGCCAAGGGCGATGAGATGAGCCGCATCAAAGGCCTGGAGCTCGGCGCTGATGACTACCTGGCCAAGCCGTTCAACCCGGACGAGCTGATGGCCCGGGTCAAGGCGGTGCTGCGTCGTCAGGCCGCGCCGGTGCCGGGCGCGCCGGGCAGCGAGGATGAAAATGTCACTTTTGGTGATTACGTCTTGTCGCTGGCGACCCGCGAACTGAAACGCGGCGACGAAGTGCACATGCTCACCACCGGTGAGTTTGCGGTGCTCAAGGCCCTGGTGATGAACGCGCGTCAGCCGCTGACCCGCGACAAACTGATGAACCTGGCCCGTGGCCGTGAGTGGGATGCCTTGGAGCGTTCCATCGACGTGCAGATTTCCCGTCTGCGCCGGATGATCGAGCCCGATCCGTCGAAACCGCGTTACATCCAGACGGTCTGGGGCGTGGGCTACGTGTTCGTACCGGACGGCGCTGCCAAGTGATCGGCGATTTGTAGGAGCGGGTCTGCTGGGTGCTGGTCGAATGGCCATGCCCGCAGACTCGCAATCCGCAATATGCGAGCATGGCTCGCTCCTGCAAGTGTGTAACGGTTATCGATGAAAACCCCCGTCTGGTTCCCCCAAAGTTTTTTCTCCCGCACCCTGTGGCTGGTGCTCATTGTCGTGCTGTTTTCCAAGGCGCTGACCCTGGTTTATCTGTTGATGAACGAGGACGTGCTGGTGGATCGCCAATACAGCCACGGCGTCGCCCTGACGCTGCGCGCCTATTGGGCTGCCGACGAAGAAAACCGCGCGAAGATCGCCGATGCCGCGACCCTGATCCGGGTGGTCGGTGCCGGTGTGCCGGAAGGCGAACAGCACTGGCCGTACAGTGAAATCTATCAGCGGCAGATGCAGGCGGAGCTGGGTGCCGATACCGAAGTGCGCTTGCGCATGCACTCGCCTCCGGCGCTCTGGGTGCGTGCGCCGAGCCTCGGTGATGGCTGGCTGAAAGTACCGCTGTACCCGCATCCACTGCGCGGCCAGAAAATCTGGAACGTACTCGGCTGGTTCCTCGCCATCGGCTTGCTGTCCACCGCGTCCGCCTGGATTTTCGTCAGTCAGCTCAACCAGCCCTTGAAGCGTCTGGTGTATGCCGCGCGGCAACTCGGCCAGGGGCGCAGCGTGCGCCTGCCGATCAGCGACACACCGAGCGAGATGACCGAGGTGTATCGCGCCTTCAACCAGATGGCCGAAGACGTCGAACAGGCCGGTCGCGAGCGCGAGCTGATGCTGGCGGGGGTGTCCCATGACTTGCGTACGCCGTTGACCCGCTTGCGCCTGTCGCTGGAGCTGATGGGCGATCGCAACGACCTGACCGACGACATGGTCCGCGACATTGAAGACATGGACGCGATTCTCGACCAGTTCCTCGCCTTCATTCGTGACGGACGCGACGAGTCGGTGGAAGAAGTGGACCTGAGCGATCTGGTGCGTGAGGTGGCCGCGCCGTACAACCAGAGCGAAGAAAAAGTGCGCTTGCGCCTGGAGCCGATCCAGCCGTTCCCGTTGCGCCGGGTGTCGATGAAGCGTCTGCTCAATAACCTGATCGGCAACGCCTTGAACCATGCCGGCAGCGGTGTCGAGGTCGCGGCCTATGTGTCCGGTGACACCAGCGCACCGTATGTGGTGCTGAGCGTGATGGACCGTGGCGCGGGGATCGATCCGTCGGAGCTGGAGGCGATTTTCAATCCGTTCACCCGTGGTGACCGTGCCCGGGGCGGCAAGGGCACCGGGTTGGGCCTGGCGATCGTGAAGCGGATTGCTTCGATGCATGGCGGCAATGTCGAGCTGCGCAATCGGTCTGGGGGAGGGCTGGAGGCGCGAGTGAGGTTGCCGTTGGGGTTGATGCTGCCGCGGGACGCGGTTTAAAGGAAAAAAAAGATCGCAGCCTTCGGCAGCTCCTACATGAGATTGCGTACTCTGTAGGAGCTGCCGAAGGCTGCGATTTTTTGCTTTTAACCTTTGCCCTTGGTGCGAGTCATGTTCGGCCCGCCATTCTTCTCAAGGTGCTCGATGATGATCCCCGCCACGTTCTTCCCTGTGGTGGTCTCGATGCCCTCCAGCCCCGGTGACGAGTTCACTTCCATCACCAGCGGCCCGTGATTGGAACGCAGGATATCCACACCCGCTACGGCCAGGCCCATGACCTTGGCTGCACGCAAGGCAGTCATGCGTTCTTCCGGGGTGATCTTGATCAGGCTGGCGCTGCCGCCGCGGTGCAGGTTGGAGCGGAATTCCCCCGGTTTGGCCTGACGTTTCATCGCCGCGATCACCTTGTCGCCGACCACGAAGCAGCGAATATCGGCACCGCCGGCCTCCTTGATGTATTCCTGGACCATGATGTTCTGCTTGAGGCCCATGAACGCTTCGATCACCGACTCTGCCGCGGTCGCGGTTTCGCACAGCACCACGCCGATACCCTGGGTGCCTTCCAGTACCTTGATCACCAGCGGCGCGCCGTTGACCATGTCGATCAGGTCGGGAATGTCATCCGGCGAGTGGGCGAACCCGGTCACCGGCAGCCCGATGCCGCGACGCGACAGCAGTTGCAGCGAACGCAATTTGTCCCGCGAACGGGCAATGGCCACCGATTCGTTGAGCGGGAACACCCCCATCATTTCAAACTGGCGCAACACCGCGCAGCCGTAGAACGTCACCGATGCGCCGATCCGCGGGATCACCGCATCGAAGCCTTCCAGCGGTTTGCCGCGGTAGTGGATCTGCGGCTTGTGGCTGGCGATGTTCATGTAGGCGCGCAAGGTGTCGATCACGACCATTTCATGCCCGCGTTCGGTGCCGGCTTCGACCAGACGACGGGTGGAATACAGACGCGGATTCCGCGACAGCACAGCGATCTTCATGCAACACCTGTGGAGGAGGTAGATACCGGGAACACCGGCTTGTCTTGTACATATTTGACGCCTGGATTGACCACCAGGTGGCCGTCGATCAAGGCTTTGGAACCGAGCAACAGGCGATAGCGCATGGACTTGCGGCAGGCGAGGGTGAACTCGATCGGCCAGACCCGATCACCCAGGGCCAGCGTCGTGCTGATCACGTAGCGTTCCTGGGTATGACCGTTGGAGCTTTTAATGGTTTTACGCGTGACCAGCGGCGCTTCACAGCGCCGATGACGCAACTGCACCACCGTGCCCAGGTGCGCGGTGAAGCGCACCCACTTCTCGCCGTCGCGTTCGAACGGCTCGATGTCGGTGGCGTGCAGGCTGGAGGTGCTGGCGCCGGTGTCGATTTTCGCGCGCAAGCCGGCGACTCCCAGATCCGGGAGCGCCACCCACTCGCGCAGACCGACAACGGTCAAATGGTCAAATGTCTTCAAAGGTACTCAACCGGCAGAAACCGCTCGGGCCGCGTACGGCCGAATTCGCGGTATTCACGCAGAATAATGGTTAAAAGGCGACAGATATCTACGGCCCGGATCGCCGACGCCTCAAGCAGGTGTCGGCTGGTGCGCATTGTAATCCGGGACGGCGTAATTCATGACACGACAGAAACGGTAGTACAGTTCATCAATATTTCAGAATGAGGAAATTCCATGGCACAAAAAAGCGAAGAGGACGACAAGGTCCGTCTCGATAAATGGCTGTGGGCGGCGCGGTTTTATAAAACCCGGGCCTTGGCCAAAGCTGCCATCGAGAGTGGCAAGGTGCATTGTCGGGGGGAGCGCTGCAAGCCTGGCAAAGAGCCACGCATTGGCGACGAATTCGAGATTCGCACCGGGTTTGAAGTGCGCACGGTGAAGGTTGAAGCCTTGTCGATCGTACGGCGCGGCGCACCCGAGGCGCAGGCGCTGTATACCGAGACCGAGGCCAGTGTAGCCAAGCGTGAAGCGGCTGCGGCGATGCGCAAGGCCGGCGCGTTGGGCGTGAGCACCGACGGCAAACCGAGCAAGAAGCAGCGGCGAGATCTGTTCAAGTTTCGTGGCAGCAGCAACAGCGATTGACTGGCACGGCAAACCATTGTGGCGAGGGAGCTTGCTCCCGCTGGCGGCCGAAGGACGCCCTATCCAGTCGATCATGTATTTCAAAGTACAACCGAGTCGACTGGTTCAGTGACTGCTACGCAGCCAAGCGGAAGCAAGCTCCCTCGCCACAGGTATTGCACATAACCGTCAGTTTGCGGCAGACACCACACTCATCCGCGACACCACCGGCAACTTGCCCAGCAACGCGAAGATCGGGGCGGTCACCTTCAGCCAGAAATTCGCCGCGTGACAGGCAAACGGTGTGTAGTAACCCCAGCCCAACGCCCACACCGCCAGCAGCATGCCGCCGATGTAGTCGTCCTGGCCCCAATGCGCACCGGCCACCAGGCGCGGCAGCATGAACAGCAGCGCCAGCCCCCAGATGATCAGAAACTGACCGAGCGTGCGGCTGAACACACCCATGAACAACGCCCAGATCAGCAGCACCGAAGCGTGGTCACCGGGGAAGCTCTGGCTCGAGCGATCTTTCAGCTCCCAGGCTTTTTCCAGATGCGGGAAGTAGTCACTCAGGTGCACCGCGCCTTCCAGTACCATCGATGGACTGCTGTGCTGCCAATCCATGTAGTCGGCGAATTTGGAAAACAGTGCGCGAATCACAACCATCAGCAGCAGAATCGAGAGAAAACCGAAGAAGGCGCGACGCACGTCAATCGCCTTGAACACCCAGTCACCCTTGATCAGCAGCGTCAGCAGGATCAGCCCGACGAGGATGTCGAACGGACGCAGACTTGCAATTGCCCAGATGTGGAGCCATATGGGGTTGCTGGCTAGCGGTGCATTGAGTGAGCGGAACAGCCACTCGTCGAAAATCACACACAGCATCTGGCCCGTAGGCCATAACCAGAAAGCCAGTAGCGCCAACGGCACTACGTTGCACAGAACCAGCCGGCCGAGGTTCCACCTAGATTGGAACAAACCCGGATTGTTCATAAAATGCCTCCCGTGGCTGAACGTTTCGCACCAAACGGGTGCGGAGAAGCGCGGGATTTTCATCTTTTGTAACCATTTTGTCATCAATTCAGATACCCAGACCTATGACTGATCTCCCGGATACCGACTACACCCAACGCTTCATCTTCGATGACAGCGACACTCGCGGCGAACTGGTGGCGCTGGAACGCAGCTACGCCGAAGTTCTCGCCAAGCACCCGTACCCGGAGCCGGTCGCGCAGTTGCTGGGCGAACTGATGGCGGCTGCCTCGTTGCTGGTGGGCACCCTGAAATTCGACGGTTTGCTGATTTTGCAGGCCCGCTCCGAAGGCCCGATTCCGCTGCTGATGATCGAATGCTCCAGCGAACGGGAGATCCGTGGTCTGGCGCGTTACAACGCCGAGCAGATCGCCGCCGATGCCACCCTTGCCGACCTGATGCCGGGCGGTGACCTGACCCTGACGGTCGATCCGACGATCGGCCAGCGTTACCAAGGCATCGTCGACCTGGACGGTGAAACCCTGTCGGAATGCTTCACCAATTATTTCGTCATGTCGCAACAGGTCGGCACCCGCTTCAAGCTGTTCGCCGACGGCCGTCGTGCCCGTGGCATGCTGCTGCAACAGTTGCCGGCCGACCGTCTGAAGGACGAAGAAGAGCGCGCCGCCAGCTGGCAGCACATCACTGCGCTGGCCAGCACCCTGACCGCCGATGAACTGCTCAGCCTGGACAACGAAACCGTGCTGCATCGCCTTTATCACGAAGAGCAGGTGCGTTTGTTCGACGTGCAGAACCTGCGCTTCCGTTGCAGCTGCTCGCGCGAACGCTCGGGCAATGCGCTGGTCAGCCTGGGTCTGGAAGATGCGCAGGCACTGGTGGTCGAACGCGGTGGCGAAGTCGAGATCGATTGCCAGTTCTGCAACCAGCGTTATCTGTTCGATGCGGCCGATATTGCTCAATTGTTCGCTGGCGCAGGCGTCGACACGCCGTCAGATACCCGGCACTAAAACGGTTCAGCGCAGGTAAATTCACTGCGTAACGACGGAATTTCGCCGTTACGACGGGAGGACCCTACTCTTTTTGGGCTTTTCTGGCATAATCCGGCCCACTTTTTTCGCGGTAGTAGTGCACGACTTTCTACTACAAAACGTTTGGAGCACACTCGGCCACTGGCCGACGGGGAACCTCATGACGCAAGCCAATAACGCCGTGTACACCGATCTGAGTGTTGATGATCTGGTTAAAGAAGCCCTGCAACGCGGTGAGGGCGAGCTTGCCGATACCGGCGCTCTGGTAGTCCGCACCGGTCATCGCACCGGCCGTTCGCCAGTCGATCGTTTCATCGTTGAAGAGCCTTCCACCCAGGCCGCTATCGCCTGGGGCCCGATCAACCGCAAGTTCCCGGCCGACAAGTTCGACGCGCTGTGGGCTCGTGTCGAGGCGTTCAACAACGCGCAAGAGCACTTTGTTTCCCATGTGCATGTAGGTGCGGCTGAAGATCACTACCTGGCCGTGAAAATGACCACCCAGACTGCCTGGCAGAACCTGTTCGGTCGTTGCCTGTTCATCAACCCGGCCCAGTACAACCCGGCCGGTCGTGAAGAGTGGCAAGTGCTCAACGTGGCCAACTTCGAGTGCGTGCCTGAGCGTGACGGCACCAACTCCGACGGTTGCGTGATCATCAACTTCGCGCAGAAGAAAGTGCTGATTGCCGGCATGCGTTACGCCGGTGAAATGAAGAAAGCCATGTTCTCCGTGCAGAACTTCCTGCTGCCGGCCGCTGACGTGCTGCCAATGCACTGCGCTGCCAACATCGGCGAAGAAGGCGACGTGACCCTGTTCTTCGGTCTGTCGGGCACCGGCAAAACCACCCTGTCGGCCGACGAGAGCCGT
Source organism: Pseudomonas sp. 86_A (assembly GCF_017491705.1). Classification (NCBI taxonomy): domain Bacteria; kingdom Pseudomonadati; phylum Pseudomonadota; class Gammaproteobacteria; order Pseudomonadales; family Pseudomonadaceae; genus Pseudomonas; species Pseudomonas sp. 86_A. Next base: position 164,584 of record NZ_JAFGYS010000012.1, read on the forward strand.
TACCTGATCGGTGACGACGAACACGGCTGGGGCGAAGGCGTTGTCTTCAACATCGAAGGCGGCTGCTATGCCAAGTGCATCGACCTGTCCGAGAAGAACGAGCCGGTCATCTGGAAAGCCATCAAGCACGGCGCCGTGCTGGAAAACGTCGTCATCGACGACGCCAAGCACGCCGACTACGCCGATGTCAGCCTGACCCAGAACAGCCGCGCGGCCTACCCGCTGGAGCACGTTGCCAAGCGTTCCGAGAAGAACCTGGGCGGCGAGCCAAACGCTGTGATCTTCCTGACCTGCGACCTGACCGGCGTGCTGCCGCCAGTGTCGATCCTCAACGAAGAACAAGCGGCCTACCACTTCCTGTCCGGCTACACCGCTTTGGTGGGCTCGACTGAAATGGGTTCGGGCAGCGGCATCAAGTCGACCTTCTCCACCTGCTTCGGCGCACCGTTCTTCCCGCGTCCGGCTGGCGAATACGCAGAACTGCTGATCAAGCGCATCCGCGGTTTCGGCTCCAAGGTCTACCTGGTCAACACCGGCTGGACCGGCGGTGGCTACGGCGTCGGCAAACGCTTCAACATCCCGACCACCCGTGCAGTGATCGCAGCGATCCAGAGCGGCGCGCTGATCGGTGCCGCCACCGAGCACTTGGACACCATCAACCTCGACGTGCCACTGGCCGTACCGGGCGTTGAAACCAACCTGCTCAACCCTCGCAACACCTGGGCTGACAAGGCTGCGTACGACGAGGCTGCCAAGGCCCTGGCCGGTCTGTTCATCGAGAACTTCAAGAAGTTCGAAGTGAGCGACGCGATCAAGGCGGCGGGTCCGAAGTTGTAAGATTGGTTTGTGGTGAATGAAAAAGCCGCCTCCAGGGGCGGCTTTTTTGTGGGTGTTTTTCTTGCTATGTGCCCCGCGAGGACTTTCGCCTTATCAACGCAGACAGTGAGTGAGTATTCATTGGGAAGTTCTTGGGTTTGTCTTCACTTGAGTCATTGATCTACTGAGCGCCCCATTTACTCAACTGTCTGAGGTGATCAGGGCCATTGTTGCCTGGCATGCATCACTCTCAATACTTCCACACATTCATCTTTGATCGTGTAAACGATGACGTAACTGGGGGTTGCGACGATTTCCCGTGTTCCTTCAACTCTGCCCTTTCTGTACAGCGTTGGACGCTGTCGTGCGAGCTCCCCTTTTGATTCAAATATCTCATCGAGGTCAGCCGCTGCGTCAGGGTTGTCCTGACTAATACGATCCATAATCCGCTCTCGGTCAACATGCGTCTGCGGACGCCAAATCAACTTCATTAGCGCACTCGTTTACGCAGGGCATCACGCTTGGCGGCAAATATTCGACGGCTTTCTTCATCGCTAATACTAGGTCTTGGATCGTCAATGCTGATCTGTACCTGTCGCTTGAACCATTCGTCATATGCGGCTGCTTCATGTGCTTGTTTCATTGCTTCGGCGCGATCAGGACGAGCGTATGTTTTCATTTGCGACGGGTCATAGTTGGAAGCGTCAACATCGAACTGGTTGATACCCATTTCTCTCAAATAGGTCACCAGTGTTTCAAGCCGTTTGAACAGGCGCACTTGGCCACTCCGTTGCGCGGCTAGCGTATGTTCTTCATTTCCATGCTGAATTTTAATCGCCCAACCACCAGGCTTGGCGACGATACTTGTGCTGCTTACAGAGCCGTTTTCAATCAGGCGACTGAGAGTGCTGTGATCAATGGTTTCAGTGGTCATGGACGCAAGCTCTTGGATGAACAGTGGCGTCCATCGTACGCAATCAATAGTAGTTTGCAAAATTCAACTCCTGGCAGTAGACACCGAGTGTCCAAGATTATGTTCGTTGGTGAGGCAGGCGATTCTTGTCGGCAACACACCTGCCTGTGATTGCTTTCAGGCCGGTGCTTTCCAGCCGAGCATCTGCTGCTGCGCGACCTGCAGCAGGTCACAGCCATCCTGCGTCAGCAGGTACAGGGCGTGGGTGATGTGGGGAATGTCTTCGACGTCGGCTTGTTTGAAGCTGAGGCAGTAGAGGGTTTTGAGCAGGTCGCTGGAGGCGCGCAGGCGCTGGACGGCGCATTCGAGGATGTCTTGGGGATCGGCCTCTGTGTCGATGATCAGGGGCTTGGTGTCGGTGAGGTTGGATTCGAGTGAGCGGTAGCGATCAGGGGTGAGTTGATTCCATGTTTTCATTTGTTGATCCTCAATTGCTTCAAGTGAAGCCACCACATCGTGACCAAGCGACAGGAGGCGACTGTGTTCGGGTTGGTCAACCGGTGAGGATCGTGCATACCCGGCACACCCGAAGGCGTCCCAAACACAGCCACCATAAAACTGCAGGCAATTGAGTGCCGGCAGCATACAGCGGACGCGTACGCACGATCCATTCAGGTGACCAAGCCCGAGCCGCTGATTTGGCAGCGGCAGTCACGACTATAGGTGTGGGCTAACGGGTGGCGATAGGCGACAAGGTGTCTGTACGCGTAGGAACGGGACGAACTTGTGATAGGTAAATACCGTAGGATTTTTCGCGCTTTCGCCGATCACCACCCACCTTCCTCAACGAATAGGCCGATACGCCGCCAGATCCAGCACGCTGGTGGTCAACCCGGTATTCGGTGCATAGATCGCGCCCTTCACCGACGAGAACGGCACCCCTTTGCTGCCCAGCGATACATAGCGCTCGCCTTGGTCCAGTTCGGTGAACCAGGTGTAGGAGCACTTTTCCATGGCCTTGTATTTCGCCGCGTCCTTGACCATCGCGTCGCCGAAGGTTTTCAGGGTGGCGTCGCTCAGGTTCAGGGTTTTGGTCAGTGGGGTGCCCCAGCGCGTGAGGCAGGTTTCCGCGAAGTGGCGGACGAACTGGCCGGGTTCGGCGAGTACTTTCGGGCCGGCGTTGCCGTCAGCGGCAGCGTTGCCGACCAGGGTGGCGTGGCGGCCGGGGATCGGGAAAATGTGGGTTCGCGTGCCGGTGGCGGTTTGCGGAATGACGCAACTGAAGCCTTTCGAGCGTTCATCGCGAGCGTAGAAGCCGACATACTCTTTGACGTTGGCATTGAGTTTGACGCGATGATCCTGGAAGTTGCCGATGCCGGGTACCGGGTCAATGGCGAAGATATTTACCGGAATGTTCTTCAGAGCGCTGTCGTTGAACATGGCATTGGCCAACATGTGGCAACTGATACCGCCACGGCTCCACCCGACCAGATTAACTTTAGTTGGAATAATGCCGTCTTTGCGGAACGTTTTAATGATCTGTTCCTGCAACTTCTGCTGGGTCACGCTGCGTTCGCCATAGTTGTAGTTACGCCAGAACCAGGAACCTTCGGCTTTTACATCTTCAATGGGAATGCCGGCCGCTTTCAGGCGGTTGTATTCCGCTTCGGTCAGTTGCTTGCGTTGCCAGTCGCACTTGCCTTTGATGATGTTCATCGCGTGCAGCACGTTTTCCTCCCAGCCTTTGCCGAACAGCGTACCGCTGAGGCCGTAGTCGGCAGACTTGGTGAACAGCTCATCGGCCTGCAGGTTACTGGTGCCGGGGCCGTCGACGACAATCCATTCGGCGAACTCGCGGCCAGCGTGGTGCGAGGCGAGGGTGGACACCAGTTCGCCGTTCCAATAGTTGATGTTGGTTGTATCGAACTTGGTGGAACCCGTGCCGCAAAAGAAAATAGTCAGTGTAGTCATGATGTTGCTCTTGATTGATGTAAGAGCAAATAGGCTAGTTTTTAATATTATTTATTTGAAGTGATTAGTTGTTGCGTTGTTTGTGTGTGCGACGACTAAAGATGATTTGCCAGTTGAAGTTTTGCCACTTCCAGAAGTTCGCAGCCGTCTTGCGTCAATAAATACAGCGCATTGACGATGTTGGGGATGTCTTTGACATCGGCCTGTTTGAAACACAAACAGTAAAGAGTCTCCAGCAAGTCGCTGGCGGCACGCAGGCGTTGGTGCGCAGCGTCGAGCAGATCGCCATGGCTGGCCTGGGTATCGATGGTCAGCACCGGGTGATCGCTGTGGGTGCTTTTGAGGGGGTGATAACGATTGGCCAGCGGGTTGTGCGTGTTCATGTCGAGACGTGTCCTGTACGAAGTCGCTCCAGTGGTTTCAGCCGCGCTGGTCACTATAGAAGTGCGTGGCAAGTGGTCACAAGACCGCCGTGATGGACAGAGTTCGTAGGGGTTTTTCCGAGACTCGGGCATTTGCCCTACAAGGTTTTGCAGGTTTTTCGAGGTGAAACCCTTAGCGCAGATATTTCCCACGTTATTCGCAGGCGTTTCTTGGGAAACCTCTGTATGGTGCGCGCCAGAATCTGTAGGGCGTTTCCAAACGTCCGATACGCGCTTAAAGGGAATTGAGTATGCAGTGGCTACGAATGGCCTCGATTTTATTGCTGTGGGCCAGTGGTTGCCGTTTGGCCGTGGCGTCTGACGCCGGCAACGGCTGGATGTTTGTCGATCTGCAACGGACCGGCTGGCCCGATACGCTTTCCAGCCAGGCGAGCATCGATACCGCGTCACGCGCCGAAGTGTTGATGTTCGCGAAAGCCCTATTGGCGAGTGAAGCGCTGGATGAGGGCGGACTGCAGCGGCAGCTGGGTGTGCCGCATGTGCAGCTCAAGTCAGTCCGGCAAGTGCGCGAAGGGCTGTGGGATCGTTTGCTGGGCATCTATCGCAACGCCAGTCAGGACTGTGGCGAACAGCTGTTTTGTCCGCGAGTGCGCAGTGTGGCCGATCTGCGCCAACTGGCGGCGGCTTTCACCGGCGACATCAGCCCGGCCCATGCACAGTGGGCAAGCAAGAGTCAGGGTGTGCATGAGCAGGAGCTGAATGAACAACTTCGGGTGGCCGTGCTGCGTCCGTAGCCCGGCGTTGCGGCGAAACTTAAGTGGCGACCCCCTGATCTGCCGTGGCGCACATGGCGAGGGGCGGGAGATCATCGGGTACTTGCATGCATCCGCCCAGCAACAGCGACGCGAGGGTGAGGGTCAGGAGCAGTTTCAGTCGATTGGGCATTGTCATTCCTTGAGTTGATCCACGGGCGTCGGCCGTCCTGGCACGACACTCGTTACGTGGATGCGGCGCACGTTACCGTTGTTGCCGCCAGGCCTGCGAGAGGCAAATTGTTTCCTTTGTTTGATCCGGTGGCATCCGCCCCAGCGCTGTATCATCCCGTATCGAATTGACCCCCGACCTTTTCTCGACGCGCTGCGATCGCCCGCTAGGCTGTTGGCATCACAGCGGTCAACGGAGTGACAGCGCATGCACAACACCCTGGAACAGGTTTTCGGTTATCCACAGTTTCGACCCGGACAGGAGGCGGCGATCAGCGCCGTACTGGCCGGGCGCTCGGCGGCCGCGATTTTCCCCACCGGTTCCGGCAAGTCGCTGTGTTACCAGGTGCCGGCGCTGTTGTTGCCACATCTGACCCTGGTGGTCTCGCCGCTGTTGGCGTTGATGCAGGATCAACTGGCGTTCCTCAAACGTCATGGCATCAGTGCCGGCAGCATCGATTCGGCGCAAAGCCGCGATGATGCCAACGATGTGATGGCCCGCGCCCGTTCGGGTGAATTGAAGATTCTGATGATCTCGGTGGAGCGCTTGAAGAACGAGCGCTTTCGCAACTTCTTGCAGCAGGTGCCGATCTCGCTGCTGGTGGTCGACGAGGCGCACTGCATCTCGGAGTGGGGCCACAACTTCCGCCCCGACTACCTGAAACTGCCGGACTACCAGCGCCAGTTCAACATTCCGCAAACTCTGCTGCTGACGGCCACGGCCACACCGAAAGTGATTGCCGACATGCAGGCCAAATTCGCCATTGCCGAGGCGGATGTGGTGACCACCGGTTTCTACCGGCCCAACCTCAATCTGCTGGTCGAGCCGGTACGCGGTCAGGACAAACGACGGCGGCTGGTGGAGTGGATGAGTGAGCGTCCGGGCCAGCCCAGCATCGTCTACGTGACGCTGCAGAAAACCGCCGAACACATCGCCGAGCATCTGGGACGAAACGGGATTCAGGCCGAGGCCTATCACGCCGGTTTGCCCAACGATCAGCGTGAGGCGATCCAGAAGCGCTTCATGGCCGGGCAATCCAATTGCATCGTTGCGACGATTGCCTTCGGCATGGGTATCGACAAGAGCGACATCCGCAACGTGGTGCATTTCGATCTACCCAAATCCATCGAAAACTACAGTCAGGAAATCGGTCGTGCCGGACGCGACGGGCAGCCCTCGGACTGCTTGGTGCTGGCCAATCGCGACAGCCTCAACGTGCTGGAAAACTTCGTCTACGGCGACACCCCTGAGCGCGAGGGGATTCGGTGTGTGCTGGAGGAAATGCAGGCTGCCGCGCCCGAAGGGCAGTGGGAGTTTCTGCTCGGGCCGCTGGCCGATCAGAGCAACATTCGCGCGCTGCCGCTGAAGACGCTGCTGGTGCAATTGGAGCTGCGTGGCTTGATCGCGCCGCGCTATGCGTATTACGCGGAGTACCGTTTCAAATACTTGCTCGAACCGGAAGCGTTGCTTGAGCGTTTCGAAGGTGAGCGCAGGGATTTTGTCGCGGCCATTGTCCAGACCTCGAGCCGTGCACGCACCTGGGCCACGGTGAATTTCGAAGCGATGTACACGCAGTATTCGGCTGAGCGCAATCGGGTGGTGAAGGCGCTGGATTACTTTCAGGAGAAGGGCTGGGTCGAGCTTGAGAGCAAGCAGATGACCGAGGTCTACAACGTGCTGCACAGCGATTTCGACAGCGCTGTGTTGAGCGCTGAGTTGCACGAGTACTTCACCCGGCATGAGCAGACTGAAATCGCCCGGATCCACGCGATGCTCGAGCTGTTCGCCACTGAGCGCTGCCTGGGTTATCGCCTCGCCGAGTATTTCGGCGACCACAATGCGCCAGAGCGATGCGGGCACTGTTCGGTGTGTCATGGGGATGTAGCGCACCTGCCGCCACCGCCGGAATTGCCCGCGCTTGTGGATAAGAATTTCGCGGCGCTGTGCGGTGATTTTATCCACAGGCACGAACAGCACACCGGCCGCGTGCCGACGGCAGAGCGCCTGACGCGGTTTCTGTGCGGGATCAGCGTGCCGCTGTTCACCAGGCTCAAGGCGCGGACGATTTCCGGGTATGCGGCGCTGGAGGAGTATCCATACGCGGAGGTCCGCAGCTGGGCTGACAATCATTTGCCCGGATGAACGCTTGACCCTGAAGAGCTGCATCCATCCGCTGAATGTCGCTCATCACGGTAATAAACTTCAAAAACGCCCGGTGCCTGACTATGGTGAAGGCTGTCTTCGGATCATCAACAAGAGAACAACATGAGCCAGACATCCTTCGATATTCAGCAAGCCGCCGTGATCGGCGCGGGCACCATGGGCCGTGGCATTGTCATGTGCCTGGCCAATGCCGGCATCACCGTGCAGTGGGTCGATAACAATCCACAGATGCTCGAACAAGCATTGGGGACGGTGGCCGACACTTATGCACACAACGTGCGCCAGGGTCGGATCGATCAGGGCGAAGCGGAGGCGCGTATTGCCCGAATCAGCGCGGCGGCGGATTACCCGGCGATCCGTAATGTCGATCTGGTGATCGAGGCGGTGTACGAAAACCTCGAGCTCAAGCAGAAAATCTTTCGCGAACTGGATGGCCTGCTAAAACCTGAAGCGTTGTTGGCGAGCAACACGTCGGCGCTGGATATCGACGCGATTGCCGCGGCGACACGACGTCCGTCGCAGGTGCTCGGCCTGCATTTCTTCAGCCCGGCGCACATCATGAAATTGCTGGAAATCGTCCGCGGTGCGCAGACTTCTCCGGCAGTACTGGAGGCCGCGCTGACCTTGGGCAAGCGCATGGGCAAGGTCAGTGTGGTGTCGGGCAACTGCCACGGTTTTATCGGCAATCGCATGCTGCATCCGTATGTACTGGAGGCGCGCAAGATGCTGCTGGAAGGCGCTTATCCACAGCAGGTGGACGCGGCGCTGCAAGGGTTCGGCTTCGCCATGGGGCCGTTCCGCATGTACGACGTGGTGGGTATCGATCTGGAATGGCGCGCGCGTGAACTGGCCGGCAAGGGCCAGGAGGCGCCGGAGGTTCAGGTGGATAACCGCTTGTGCGAGATGGGCCGCTTCGGGCAGAAGTCCGGCAACGGTTATTACCACTATGAGCCGGGCAGTCGACAGGCCGAGCATGATCCCGAGGTCGATGCATTGGTGTTGCGGGTCAGTGAAGAGCTGGGTTTCCAGCGCCGCGAGATCGGCCCGGAAGAGATTCTGGAGCGCTGCCTGCTGGCGCTGGTCAACGAGGGCGCAAAGATTCTTCAGGAAGGCATTGCCGGGTCGGCCCATGACATCGATCTGGTGTATTTGAACGGCTATGGCTTTCCAGCCGACAAGGGCGGGCCGATGGCCTGGGCGGATCAACAAGGGCTGGCGGACATTCATCAGCGCTTGCTGGCATTGCAGACGCGTCAAGGCGATCAGTGGCAGCCGGCGCGGTTGGTGGGTGAGCTGGCGGCGCAGGGCAAGGGGTTTGCTGAGCGCTGAGCGCTGTCTTGCACGGGAAACCGCTGCCACCGGGATGTGCATTGCACTGTGGCGGCGAGCCTGCTCGCGATGGGGCCGCCCCGGTTTTGGCTTTAGACTGCTGACAAAACTTCATGGATCAATGCTGATGTCCAACCCGATGCCCCAACGCACCGACTACCCGCACTTCCAGCCCATCACCACGCGCTGGCACGACAACGACGCCTACGGGCATGTGAACAACGTCACCTATTACAGCTTCTTCGACACGGCAGTGAACACTTACCTGATCCAGGTCGGCGGGCTGGATATTCATGACGGCGAGGTGGTGGGGTTTGTGGTCAGTTCGGCCTGTGACTACTTTGCCTCGATCGCCTTTCCGGACCTGATCGAGATCGGTCTGCGGGTCGGCAAACTGGGCAACAGTTCAGTGCAATACGAACTGGCGGTGTTCAAGGTCGGTGAAAGCGAGGCGTGTGCAGCGGGGAGGTTTGTGCATGTGTTCGTGGATCGGGCGAGCAATCAACCGGTGTCGATTCCAGGCCGATTGCGTGAGGCCCTGGAGCGCCTGGTGGTCTGAATCAGGACAAAAAAAATCGCAGCCCTTGGGCTGCGATTTTTGTTTTCCCGCTTAACGCAACGCATCAGTCGCGATAGTAGCGGTGATGCTTGCGGTGGCCATAAGCGTGGCCACGGCCAGGGTGACGGTCGCGGTAGTAGCGGCGGTCGTCACGACCGCGATCGTAATGACGACCCTCGTCATTGCTCTGGTTACCCATGTAGTTGCCCAGCGCGCCACCGGCGCCGCCACCTGCTGCGGCGCCGATCAGGCTGCCGGTGGTGCCGCCCATGCTGCGGCCGACCACGTTACCGCCGGCTGCGCCCAGCGCACCGCCAATGGCGGCTTCGCCACGGCTGTGTTTGTTGGCGCCAACCGCACTACCACCCGCGCCGCCCAGGGCCGCGCCAATGGTTGAACCTGTGCTGCCGCCTAAAGACTGACCGACGACCGAGCCAAGAACCCCGCCCAATGCGCCGCCCACACCTGCTTCGGTGGTGCCTCCGGCAGAAGCGAAGCCACTGACCAGGCCAAGGGACAACAAGAGAATCGAGGAGAACTTCATAGAGGAGCCTCAAAGGGATGACGGCGCCGATCCTGAGGCTGTGTAACAAGGCTGACAATCGAAATCCGACGAATAACACGACTTGTATACAATTGTGCAAGTTACTGTTTTGTATGCGGAACTTAAGCGATTTTCGCCGGTCTTTAGCTACTTCGGACAGGCCGCTTTTGTGAAAAAGCGGCCTTTTTTGTGGGTGTCAGAAAAGCAAAAAGATCGCAGCCTGCGGCAGCTCCTACACCAATCTCTGTAGGAGCTGCCGCAGGCTGCGATCTTTTGATCTTAGGCCGACTTGGCCATGATCAACCCGGTCTCACTCGCCGCCTCCAGGCGGATCGCAATGAATTTGGATGTCGGCGTATGGCTGCCATCCCCGGTGCTCTCCAGCGGCACCAGCGGGTTCACTTCCGGGTAATAAGCCGCGGCCTGACCCGCCGGAATATCAAACGCCAGCAAGGTAAACCCCTTCACCCGACGCTCACGGCCATCGTCCCACAGCGACACGATGTCGGCCTTCTGCCCCGGACGGAAGCCCAGGCGAATGATGTCGGCTTCGTTGACGAACAGCACGTCGCGCTGGCCTTTGACCCCGCGATAACGGTCGTCGAGGCCATAGATCGTGGTGTTGTACTGATCGTGGGAGCGCATCGATTGCAGGATCAGGTCCGGCAGTTGCCCGGTGGCGCGGGTGCGTTCGTGTACCAGATCCTGGGGCAGCAGGTTGGCGCGGAAATTGGCCCGGCCGGACGGCGTGTTCCACTTGCGTGCACCGGCACTGTTGCCAAGGTAGAAACCGCCCGGGTTCTTGATTTTCTCATTGAAGTCTTTGAAGTTCGGGATGGTGTCGGCGATCAGGTCACGGATGCGCCCGTAATCGGCCACCAGCCAGTTCCAGTCCACCGGTTTGCTGCCCAGCGTGGCGGCGGCGATGCCGGCGATGATTGCCGGTTCCGAGCGCATCTGGTTCGACAGCGGCTGCAACTGGCCGTTGGAGGCGTGGACCATGCTGAACGAGTCTTCGACGGTGACCGCTTGCGGGCCTTCGGTCTGGATGTCGATGTCGGTACGGCCCAGGCACGGCAGGATCAAAGCGTCTTTACCGTGGGCCAGGTGGCTGCGGTTGAGCTTGGTGCTGATCTGCACCGTGAGGTCGCAATTGCTCAGCGCCGCGAAGGTGCGCGGGCTGTCCGGCGTGGCCTGGGCGAAGTTGCCGCCCAGACCGATGAAGACCTTGGCGCGACCTTCGGCCATGGCGTGAATCGCCTCGACCACGTTGTGACCGTTTTCACGCGGCACCTTGAACTGGAAGCGTCGCTCCAGCGAGTCGAGGAACGCTACCGGTGGCCGCTCATTGATGCCCATGGTGCGGTCGCCCTGCACGTTGCTGTGGCCGCGCACCGGGCACAGACCGGCACCGGGCTTACCGATGTTGCCGCGCAGCAGCATCAGGTTGGCGATTTCCTGGATGGTCGGCACCGAGTGGCGATGCTGGGTGATTCCCATTGCCCAGCACATGATCACGTTTTTGCCTTTGGCGTACATGCGCGCGGCTTGTTCGATCTCGACCAGGGTCAGGCCGGATTGCGCGACGATCTGCTCCCACGGCGTGTCATCGACCACGCCCAGATACTCCAGCACGTTGGTGCTGTGGGCATTGAGGAAGTCGTGATCGAACACCGCCGGGGTGCCGGCCTTCTGCGCGTCGCGTTCCCACTGCAGGAGGAACTTGGCCATGCCGCGCAGCAACGCCATGTCGCCGCCCAGTGCTGGGCGGAAGTACGCGGTGTTGGTCGGCTTGTCGCCGTTGGTGAGCATTTCCAGCGGATGTTGCGGATGCTGGAAGCGTTCCAGACCGCGCTCTTTCAGTGGGTTGATGCACACCACTTGCGCGCCGCGCTTCACCGCTTCGCGCAGCGGCTCGAGCATCCGCGGATGGTTGGTGCCAGGGTTCTGGCCCCAGACGAAAATCGCATCCGCGTGTTCGAAGTCGTCGAAAGTCACGGTGCCTTTGCCGACGCCAACGCTCTGCGCCAGAGCCACACCGCTGGCCTCGTGGCACATGTTCGAGCAGTCGGGGAAGTTGTTGGTGCCGTAGGCCCGCACGAACAGCTGATACAGATACGCCGCTTCGTTGCTGGCCCGGCCCGAAGTGTAGAACTCGGCCTGATCCGGGCTCGACAGCGCTTGCAGGTGCTTGCCGATCAGGGCGAAGGCGTCGTCCCAGGCGATCGGCTTGTAGCGGTCGGTCTGCGCGTCGTAGACCATTGGCTCGGTCAGACGGCCTTGATATTCAAGCCAGTAGTCGCTCTGCTCCAGCAGCGAGGTCACGCTGTGCTTGGCGAAGAACTTGCCATCCACCCGGCGCTTGGTCGCCTCCCAGTTCACCGCTTTGGCGCCGTTCTCACAGAACTTGACCATGCCGCTTTCCGGCGAATCGCCCCAGGCGCAACCCGGGCAGTCGAAACCGCCGTTCTGGTTGGTCTTGAGCATCATGCGCAGGTTTTTCAGCGCGTTGTCGCTGGTCAACCAGGCCTGGGCCACGCTGATCAGGGCTCCCCAACCACCGGCAGGGCCTTTGTAGGGCTTGTAGCGGGGAACAGGTTTCTGGTCGGCTTGATGATGTTGGCTCACGCTTGATTCTCCATCGCTGGGCTGTAGACCCGCGGCGCATTCTTCTGCGGCAGGTGGATGAGATTGAGGTTATGTCGACGGGCCCATTGCACGGCAAGGCCTGTGGGTGCGGACAGGCTGACGAGGGTCTGGATGCCGGCGCGCAACACTTTCTGGATCAATTCGAGACTGCAACGGCTGGTGACAATCGCCAGCCCGCCGTCTGTGGATATCTTCTGGCGGATCAGGCCGCCGATCAGCTTGTCGAGAGCGTTGTGCCGGCCGATGTCTTCGCGGCCCAGCAGCAGTTCACCGCTGGCGTTCATGAACACCGCCGCGTGGACCGCGCCGCAGTGCTGGCCGAGCGGCTGGAACGCGCCGATGCGCTGGCGCAGGCCATCGAGCCATGCAGCGGGCGGCAGCGGTGCGCCGGGCAATACGTTGAGGTCGGGCAAGGCCTGTTCTACCGCTTCGACGCCGCACAACCCGCAGCCACTGGTGCCGGCCAGTTGCCGACGTTGTTGCTTGAGGTTCCAGAAGGCGCGGTTGGCGATGGTCACTTGCGCGTATTGCGCCGAGCCGGCACCGCTCAGTTGCAGGTCATAAATGTCGCTGGCGTCCTCGATGATGCCGCTGCCGAGGCTGAAACCGACGATGAAGTCTTCCAGGTCGGTCGGGGTCACCAGCATCACGGCCTGGCTGATGCCGTTGTAGGCAATCGCCAACGCGACTTCCTCGGCGAGCGCGGTGCTGGCCGATTCCACGAGGGGCAGATCACTGTAGCTGTAAGTCTGGCTGGCGGCGGGCGCGGGCGTTTCGAGTGCAGGCGCCGCGCAGGCTGTGCGCTTGGCGTTCATGGCATCACCGACGGATTGATCAACGTTAAGACTAGGCGCGGCAACTTGTCGCGTCTAATCGCTACTATCGATCTATTGATAGACGCCATCGATCAAGGCGCTGTCGATGATTTTTGAAAAAGCGCGAAACAGGCGTCGGCCAGCGGTATCACCGCGCAGCAGAAATCACCGCGCACGGTTTGCAACAACGGGAGTGGGTGGGTCATTGGTCGGTCTGGAACCGGGTTTGTCTGGCGTGGTCTAGGCTTGGACGTCTGGAACCCAAATCAAGGAGTGTGCGCTATGAGTATTTTTAGCTTTGTGAAAGAGGCCGGCGAAAAATTGATCGACCTGCTGACCCCGGGCAACGCCAATGCCAGCGAACAATTGAAGGAACACATCAGCAAGGTCGGGCTGGGCAATCCGAATGTGCACGCGACCGTGGATGGCGACAAGGTCACGGTCACCGGTGAAGTGGCGAGCCAGGAGGAGAAGGAAAAGATTCTGTTGGCGGTGGGTAACATTGCCGGTGTTGGCAGTGTTGACGATCAGATTACTGTTACAGGGCCGGTCGTGGTGGCTGCAGAATTTGTCGAGGTGAAGGCAGGTGACACGCTCAGTGCGATCTCTCTGCGGGTTTATGGCAATGCCAACCAGTACCAGAAAATCTTCGATGCCAACAAACCGATGCTCAAGGATGTAAACAAGATCTATCCGGGCCAGAAGCTCCGTATTCCGAAGTAATTACCACGCTGTGGCGAGGGAGCTTGCGCCCGTTCGGCTGCGCAGCAGTCGTGAACATTTGGGCCGCTACGCGGCCCATCGGGAGCAAGCTCCCTCGCCACAGTGGTGTTGTTAGAGTCCCCGGATCAAATCGCGGTAGTCTTCAACCGCCGCAAACTCGGCGGTGTCCTTCGGCCCTTTGCGGCTGTCCGGCTCTCTGACCGCCAGCAAATGCGCGACGCCGAACTCCCGCGCACTGCGCAGGATCGGCAAGGTGTCGTCGATAAACAGACTGCGTGCAGGATCAAAACCGATATCCGCCTGCAGGGCATCCCAGAACTGCGGATTCTCCTTGGGGAACCCGTAATCGTGGGAGCTGATCAGCCGTTCGAAATACGGCGCCAGTTCGATCCGTTCCAGTTTCAGCGACAGCGAGTCGCGGTGTGCGTTGGTGATCATGATCACCCGTTTGCCAGCCTTTTTGATCGCTTGCAGAAAGGTGTCGGCGTCCGGGCGCAGGGCGATCAGATGGGCGGTTTCCTGTTTCAGTTCGCGCACTGACAACTTCAGTTCGGTGCTCCAGAAATCCAGGCAGTACCACTGCAACTGACCGGCATGGCGCTCGAACAACGGCTGCAACTCCATATCGGCCATGGCCCGGCTTACCCCGTGCAGTTCGGCGTAGCGTTGCGGCAGGTGTTCCAGCCAGAAATGGTTGTCGAAGTGCAGGTCCAGCAGGGTACCGTCCATGTCCAGCAGGACGGTATCGATGTCAGACCACGGTAAAGAAGGCATGGCAACGTCTCGAGCGGTAGAAAGATATCCGACACAAACAATCGGGAAAGCCGCGTTATAGTAGCGCGTTCACGCCAAGGAGCTTTGCATGCGCCAGAAACCCACTGTACTCGCCCGCGAAATCGTCGCCACCAGTCGCCTGTTTTGCGTCGAAGAACTGAAGCTGCGTTTCTCCAATGGCGTGGAGCGCACTTACGAGCGGTTGGTCGGCAAAGGCGCGGGATATGGCGCGGTGATGATCGTGGCGATGCTCGATAGCGAGCACGCGGTGCTGGTCGAGGAATATTGCGGCGGCACTGACGAATACGAATTGTCCCTGCCCAAAGGCCTGGTCGAGCCGGGCGAGGACGTGCTAGCGGCAGCTGAGCGCGAGCTCAAGGAAGAGGCCGGTTTCGGCGCGCGCCAACTGGAGCACCTGACCGAACTGTCACTGTCGCCCGGTTACATGAGCCAGAAGATTCAGGTGGTGCTGGCTACCGATCTCTACGAAGAGCGTCTTGAGGGCGATGAGCCTGAGCCGATGCGAGTCGACAAGGTCAACCTGCGTGAACTGGCAGCGCTGGCGCAAAATCCGCAATTTACTGAAGGCCGTGCCCTGGCGGCGCTGTACCTGGCCCGTGATCTGCTGACGCAACGCGGGTTCTTCCAAGCATGAGTGAGATGTCGATGAGTTTTCCCCATCCATTGATGGCGCCGGTGATCGAGCTGGCATTGCAGGCCGGCGAAGCCATTCTGCCGTTCTGGCGCTCTGGCGTAGCAGTCACTGCCAAATCCGACGATTCACCGGTGACCGCAGCGGACATGGCCGCGCACCACGTGATTGTTGCCGGGCTGGAGGCGCTCGATCCGAGCATTCCGGTGCTGTCCGAAGAAGACGCCAACATCCCGCAGAGCGTACGCGCCGGGTGGCAGCGCTGGTGGCTGGTGGATCCGCTGGATGGCACCAAGGAGTTCATCAGTGGCAGTGAAGAGTTCACCGTCAACATCGCCCTGATCGAAAACGGCCGGGTGGTGTTTGGTGTGGTGTCGATGCCGACCAATGGTCGGTTCTACGTCGGGGGTGCCAGGCTTGGCGCGTGGCGTGGGGATAAAGGTGCTTCGCCGGTGGCGATTCAGGTGCGTGACGTGCTCGCGCCCGGTGAAGCGTTCACCGTGGTGGCCAGCCGTCGCCATTCCAGCCCGGAGCAGGAGCGTCTGCTTGCCGGTTTGAGCGCCAGCCTTGGCGAGTTGCAACTGGCAAACATCGGCAGCTCGCTGAAGTTTTGCCTGTTGGCCGAAGGGGCGGCGGATTGCTACCCGCGTCTGGCGCCGACTTCGCAGTGGGACACCGCAGCGGCGCAGGGCGTGCTGGAAGGTGCCGGCGGCGAGGTGCTGGATCTGCAGGGCGAAGCGTTCTGTTATCCGGCGCGGGAATCGTTGCTCAATGAGTTCTTTTTGGCGCTGCCGGCGAAAGCGGCGTGGCGTTCAAGACTGCTGGAACTGGCACGCTCGTAAGATCAAAAGATCGCAGCCTGCGGCAGCTCCTACACAGGATTTCGCATTTACCTGTAGGAGCTGCCGAAGGCTGCGATCTTTTGCGTTAACGATGCAAAACGTACTGCCCGCTGAACGTCACCGCCTCTTCATCACTCCCGGCATTGACGATGCGCGTGTTGAGCGCCAGCCGCGCGCGTCCATAACGCTGATACATCGCCAGAAATTTTTTCCAGACCGCCGCCTCGGGTGCTGGACAAATCGCCGTGGCGTCGCCGGTCACCGGCAGCGGATAGCTGATCTGGCCTTCCTGAATCACGATGTGTCCATCTTCGATGCCTTCCTCTTTCAGGCGCAAATGCAGCCAGCCCCAACCCGCCAGCACCGCGCCGCAGTAGAGGCTGCCGCCGAACATGGTGCTCTTGTGATTGACGTTCGGCTCCAGCGGCAAGTGCAGGCTCAGCTGTTGTTCGCGCCAGTCGAGAACCTTGAGGCCCATCTCGCGGGTCAGCGGAATGTCGTGATGCAGCACGGATTCCAGGTAGCGGCTGTCGCGGTTCATTCGGCTTCGTCTCCATGGGCGTTACTGTCGGCGAAATTCAAGCCGTGCTTGCGCAGCTTGTCGTGCAGGGTCTTGCGCGGAATGCCCAAGGCTTCGGCGAGGCTACGCACCGAACTGTGGGAGCGCGCCAGCTCAGCGGCGATCAACGATTTCTCGAAGTTTTCCACTTGCTCGCTCAGGCCGCCGCTGATGACCTCCACGACAGTGCCGGCGCCTTCGACGCCACTGTTATCCAGCGCCAGTTCCAGACCCAGCGCGAAACGCTCGGCGGCGTTCTGCAGCTCGCGCACGTTGCCCGGCCAGGTGTGGCGCAACAGCAAGGCGCGTTGCGCCGGTTGCAGTTCATGCGGCGGCAAGCCGTGACGGGCGCTGGCTTCATCGGCGTAATGCTGGAACAGCACCAGCGCGTCTTCGCCGCGTTCGCGCAATGGCGGAATGCGCAGCGGCGCGACGTTCAGGCGGTAATACAAGTCGGCGCGGAAGCGCCCCTGATCGGCCGCCTGACGCAGGTCTTCCTTGGTTGCGGCGATGACGCGGATGTCCAGCGGGATCAACTGATTGCCGCCGAGGCGTTCGACCACACGCTCTTGCAGCATGCGCAGCAGTTTCACCTGCACGTCCATGCTCATGCTTTCGATTTCATCGAGGAACAGCGTGCCGCCGTTGGCGAATTCGAACTTGCCGATCCGGCGTTTCTGCGCACCCGTGAAGGCGCCCGGCTCATGCCCGAACAACTCGCTTTCCACCACCGATTCGGCCAGTGCCCCGGCGTTGATCGCCACGAACGGGCCGTTGCGTCGGCTCGACAAGTCGTGCAATGCACGGGCCACGACCTCTTTGCCGGCGCCGGTCTCACCGAGGATCAACACGTCCGCCTTGGTCGCCGCCAGCGCGCCGATCTGTTCGCGCAGGCGCAACATCGGCGCTGAATGGCCGACCAGTCGTGCGCTCAATTCGTTGCGGTCGCTCAAGGCCAGACGCAGGCTGCGGTTATCCAGCACCAGCCGGCGCAGGGCCAGGGCGCGGCGCACGCTGTCGAGCAGCGCGTCACTGGCGAACGGTTTTTCCAGGAAATCATAGGCGCCGGCGCGCATCGCCTGCACCGCCAGCGGCACGTCACCGTGGCCGGTGATCAGCAGCACCGGCAGTTCCGGATCCTGAGCGTGCAGTTCGCTCAACAATTCCAGCCCGTCCATGCCCGGCATGCGAATGTCGCTGACCACCACACCGGGCCAGTCACGCTCCAGTTGGCCGGCCAGGCCTTTGGCTTCGGATAGCGGGAGGATTTTCAGCCCGGCCAGGTCCAGGGTCTGGCCGAGGGCCTGACGCAGGTGCGGATCGTCGTCGATCAACACCACCTGAATGCGATTGTCGATGGTCATGCGCTTCGATCCTCGGGCGGTTGCAGGCTGACCCCGGGCGCGCCGGCGCGCAGCCGCAGGGTGATCAAGGCGCCACCTTGCTTGTGGTTGGCGAACGACAGTTCTCCACCGAAGGCGCGCATCAGGGTTTCACAGATCGCCAGCCCCAGGCCAAGGCCCTGGGTGCGGGTCTTGGTGGTGTAGAAGGGCTCGCTGGCGCGGCCCAGGGCTTCCATGCAGAACCCCGGGCCGTTGTCGCGAATGTACAGATTGACGCCTTCGGCGGTGGATTCGGCACTCAGCCACAGTTTGCGCGGCGGACCTTTTTCGGTCAGTGCATCGAGGGCGTTGGCCAGCAGGTTGCCGAGCACCTGGCGCAGACGGGTTTCCCCGGCTTCGACCCACAGGGTGGCGGCCGGGAGGTCGCGGATCAGCTCGACCTCCATGCTGCGGCGGCGTTTGGCGAGCAGTGCCAGCGCATCGTCCAGCGCCGGTTGCAGGGCGACGCTTTCCGGGGCGTGACGATCGCGGCGGGCAAAAGCGCGCAGGTGGGCGATGATCGAGGCCATGCGCCCGGTCAGCTCGCTGATCAGTTTGAGGTTGCCGCGAGCGTCGTCAGTGCGTTGGTGATCGAGCAGCACTTCGGCGTTTTCCGCGTAGCTGCGGATCGCCGCCAGCGGCTGGTTGAGTTCGTGGCTGATGCTCGCCGACATGGTGCCCAGTGCCGACAGTTTGCCGGCCTGGACCAGATCGTCCTGGGCGCGCACCAATTCCTGCTGAGCCTGTTCACGCTCCAGCACCTCCTGCTTGAGGCGGCGGTTGAGGCCTTCCAGGTCGCTGGTCCGCTCGGCCACCCGGCCTTCCAGCTCGCGACGGGCCTTGGCTTCGAAGGCAATACGCTCCAGATAATGCCGACGACGCTGCATCATCAACCCGAGCAGCAGCATCACCACCAGCAGCGTAGCGCCGCCGATCGCAACAACGGTGCGCACCGGGCGGTCGATCAGCGTGCGCGGGGCGAGAATGCTCACGCTCCAGCCGGTTTCGGCGATGTTCACGGTCTGCGTCAGCCAAGCGTTGGGGCTGAGGTTCAGCGGGCGCGGCTCGCGGGTCGGATAGGGCAGGATGGCGGTGATCGCCGAGCGCTCGGTGTCGCTCAAGGTGCGGGTCGAACGGAAACGCCATTCCGGGCGCGAAGTGAGGATGACCACGCCGTTGTGGTCGGTCACCAGCAGTTGTTCCGGGGTCTTGCCCCACAGGCTTTCGGTGTGGTCGAGGTCGACCTTGATCACCAGCACACCGATGATTTTTTCGCCGTTACGCACCGCCGCCGCAAAGAAATAACCGCGCTTGGCCGAGGTGGTGCCGAGGCCGAAGAAGCGTCCCAGGCGTCCGGCCATGGCCTCGCTGAAATACGGACGGAAAGCGAAATTGCGTCCGACGAAGCTGTCATGTTTGTCCCAGTTCGACGCCGCCAGGGTCTGTCCGCTGGTGTCCATCAGGTACATGACTTCGGCACCGGTCTGCGCCGCGATGTTTTTCAGCAGGCGATTGGCGTTGCCTTGGGTGACGCCGTCGTCCGGCGCGCCGAGCACCGCGCGCAGGGCTGGCAGGTCACCGAGAATCTGCGGCAGCACTTCATAGCGGTGCAGGGTACCGAGCAGGTTGGCGACGTAGAGATCGAGCGTCTGGCGGTTTTGCCCGGCGAGTTCACTGCGGTAATAACGCTCGGCCAGATGCTCCAGTGGCCACAGCAGCGGTGCCAGGCACATGGCCAGCAGCGCGAGGCTGCGCCAGCGAGGGCGGCGAGGGAGAGTTGGTTTCATGAGCCGGATGCGCCTGAGTGAACAGGCGCATTATGCCTAGGCTCAGGCGAAGACGTCAGCGTCCTTGAGCAGCGCACCGACCTGATCCTTGGCCGACAGCTTCGGCGCTTCGTCCAGTTGCCAGTCGATGCCCAGTGCCGGGTCGTCCCAGCGAATGCTGCGCTCGGACGATGGATCGTAGTAATTGGTGGTCTTGTAGAGGAATTCGGCAAATTCGCTCAGCACCACGAAACCATGGGCAAACCCTTCCGGGACCCACAGTTGACGGTGGTTTTCAGCCGACAGGCGTACGGCAACCCATTTGCCGAAGTGCGGCGAGCTGCGACGGATGTCCACGGCCACATCGAGCACTTCGCCGGCCGTTACCCGGACGAGTTTGCCCTGGGTATTCTGCAGTTGGTAATGCAGGCCGCGCAGCACGCCTTTCTGCGAGCGCGAGTGGTTGTCCTGAACGAATTGGGTGTCCAGCCCCGTCGCATCCTGGAATGCCTTGGCGTTGAAACTCTCGTAGAAGAAGCCGCGCTCGTCACCAAATACCTTGGGTTCGATGATCAGAACACCGGGCAGATCGGTGGTGATTACATTCATGAGGTTTTTCCAGATAGGTGTGAATGGCGGACATTCTTGCGCAAAGCGCTGGCGGATGCGAGGGCTTGAATAAGCGTATCGGGGGTTGCGCATCCGCTGCAGCAGTGGCGATATA
Organism: Pseudomonas sp. 86_A; assembly: GCF_017491705.1. NCBI lineage: Bacteria > Pseudomonadati > Pseudomonadota > Gammaproteobacteria > Pseudomonadales > Pseudomonadaceae > Pseudomonas > Pseudomonas sp. 86_A. Next base: position 185,132 of record NZ_JAFGYS010000012.1, read on the forward strand.
GGCGCCTAATAAAATTTCAGGGGTCGTTTCATGTCGCTCGCCACGTTGATTCATCGCGCCAGTTTGCCCAGCCCGCAGGTCTCTGCGCAGCAGGCCCAACAATGGCTGGCCGAGCACTACGGGCTCAGCGGCACGTTGCAGGCGCTAGGCAGTCAGCAGGATCTGAACTTCCGGGTCGACAGTGAGCGCGGGCGATTCGTGTTGAAAATCTGCCGTGGCGATTATTCGCTGGTTGAATTGCAGGCGCAGCACGCGGGCCTCAAATACCTTGCCGAGCATTCGACTGTTCATGTGCCGCGAGTGATCGCGGCCAATAATGGCGAAGACCTGTTGACGCTGCAGGCCGATGGCGAAGCGGTGCATGTACGTCTGCTGGATTACATCGAAGGCCAGTCGCTGACTCACCTCGATCACCTCGGCCATCAAGTGGTGGCAGGGTTTGGCCGGCTCTGCGGTGAAATGGACCTGGCGCTCTGCGGTTTCGATCACCCCGGGCTTGAGCGCACGCTGCAATGGGACGCACGCCACGCCAGTGCGCTGATCAGCCATTTGTTGCCGGTGATTGAGGATGCGCAACAGCGCGCCTTGATCGCTGACGCCGCCGAACAGGCCGAGCGCCGCTTGCAGCCGCTGCTCGACAAGCTGCCGGTGCAGGCGATCCACATGGACATCACCGACGACAACGTGGTCTGGCAACGGGATGCCCGGCGTCATTGGCAATTGCAAGGCGTGATCGACTTTGGCGACCTGATTCGCACTTGGCGGATCACCGATCTGTCGGTGACCTGCGCCGCGTTGCTGCACCATGCGGCGGGCGATCCGTTTGTCATTCTGCCGGCGGTGCAGGCGTACCACGCGGTCAACCCGCTGCAACACGAAGAACTGCTGGCGCTGTGGCCACTGATCGTCGCGCGCGCGGCGGTGCTGGTGCTCAGTGGCGAACAGCAGGTGAGCATCGATCCCGGTAACACCTACAGCCGCGAGAACCTCACCCACGAGTGGGAAATCTTCCGTGTCGCCACTTCTGTGCCGCTGGCGTTGATGGAAGCGGCCATCCTGACGGCCACCGGTCAGCATCTGCCGAGCATTGGCAGCGAGGGTTTCGCGCCGCTGCTGCCGGGCTTGGTCGGACGTGAGTTTGCCCTGATCGACCTGGGTGTCCTGAGCGTGCATTTCGAGGCGGGCAATTGGGAACAGGATGGTATCGATCAGCGGTTATTGAACGAAGCAGCTGCGGTCCATGGGTTGGCGGCCAGTCGATATGGGCAATACCGTTTGTCGCGCACTCGCCCGGACAGCGCCGAGGGGCCGGACACCTTCGCGCTGCATGTGGAATTGCGTGTACCCGGCGGCACCACGGTGGAGGCGCCGTTTGCCGGCGTGCTGCATCAAGCGCCTGATGGCGTGCTGCAACTCGATGGCCCGCAGCTCAACGTGCGTCTTTGGGGCGTTGAACCATCGCTGCACAGTGGTGCGGCGCTGGTCAAAGGACAGGTGCTGGGGGCGGTCAGCGGTCCGTTGCGGGTGCAGTTGGTGCGCGGCTCGCAGGTTGAAGCGCCGCTGTTTTGCACGCCTTCGCGGGCGGCGGCGTGGCAAGCGTTGTGCCCCTCGCCAGCGACGCTGCTGGGCCTGGCCTGCGATGCCGAGCCGGAGCTGGACGGCAAAACCTTGCTCGAACGCCGCGACGCCAGTTTCGCTCGCACGCAAAAGCACTATTACGTCGACCCGCCACGCATCGAGCGCGGCTGGCGCAATCACCTGATCGACATGCAGGGCCGCTCCTACCTCGACATGCTCAACAACGTCGCGGTGCTGGGGCACGGCCATCCGCGCATGGCGCAGGTAGCCGCGCGGCAGTGGTCGCTGCTCAACACCAACTCGCGCTTCAACTATGCCGCCGTGGCGGAGTTTTCCGAACGCTTGCTGAAGCTGGCGCCGGACGGCATGGACCGGGTGTTTCTGGTCAACAGCGGCAGCGAGGCCAACGACCTGGCGATCCGTCTGGCGTGGGCCTACAGCGGCGGGCGCGACATGCTCAGCGTGCTCGAGGCCTATCACGGCTGGACGGTCGGTGCCGATGCGGTATCGACATCCATTGCCGACAACCCGCGAGCGCTGGAAAGCCGTCCGGACTGGGTGCACCCGGTGACCGCGCCGAACATTTATCGTGGCCAATTCCGTGGTCTCGATTCTGCGCCGGACTATGTGCGCAGCGTCGAGGCGCAACTGGCGCATATCGCCGCGCAGAAGCGCCAACTGGCCGGGTTCATCTGCGAACCGGTGTACGGCAATGCCGGCGGTATCTCGCTGCCGCCGAATTATCTGAAACAGGTCTATGCGCTGGTGCGGGCCCAGGGCGGGGTGTGCATCGCCGACGAAGTGCAGGTCGGTTACGGACGCATGGGCCACTTTTTCTGGGGCTTCGAAGAGCAGGGCGTGGTGCCGGACATCATCACCATGGCCAAGGGCATGGGCAACGGTCAGCCGCTCGGCGCGGTGATCACTCGCCGGGAGATTGCCGAAGCGTTGGAGGCCGAAGGCTATTTCTTCTCGTCTGCCGGTGGCAGCCCGGTGAGCTGTCAGATCGGCATGGCAGTCCTGGATGTCATGGAAGAAGAAAAGCTCTGGGAAAATGCGCAGGTGGTGGGCGGTCACTTCAAGGCGCGTCTGCAAGCGCTGATCGATAAACATCCGCTGGTGGGCGCGGTGCACGGATCCGGCTTTTACCTGGGGCTGGAGCTGATCCGCAATCGCGAGACCCTCGAGCCGGCCACCGAGGAAACCACCCTGTTGTGCGATCGCTTGCGTGAGCTGGGGATCTTCATGCAGCCGACCGGGGACGATCTGAACATTCTCAAGATCAAACCGCCGATGGTGACCTCGCGCCGTAGCGTGGACTTCTTTGTCGACATGCTGGATCGGGTGTTCGAGGAAGGCCTGTAACTGTCACCGAGCTTTTGCAGGATTGATGATAATTCGATTTGTATCGGTATTTATCGGAGTTTTTTAGACGCGCTGCATTTTTAAGCATTTAAAATACGATATTTATCGGTTATAAAGTCGTCATTGCTTTGCAACCCTTTGACGGTTCCCAGGAGTCCTGATCCGATGACCACTTTGAAAAGTACCCCGCGTGACGATGGCTTCTACATGCCGGCCGAGTGGGCGCCGCAGACCCAGACCTGGATGATCTGGCCCGAGCGCCCGGACAACTGGCGCCTCGGTGGCAAGCCGGCGCAAGCGGCGCATGTTGCCGTCGCCAAGGCCATCGCCCGTTTCGAACCGGTGACCGTCGCCGTGTCGGCCGGCCAGTACGAGAATGCCCGTGCGCGCCTCGACGTGCCGAATATCCGCGTGGTCGAGATGTCCAGCGATGACGCCTGGGTGCGCGACACCGGTCCGACGTTCGTGATCAACAACAGCGGCGAAGTGCGCGGTGTGAACTGGGACTTCAACGCTTGGGGTGGTTTTGAGGGCGGACTGTACTCGCCGTGGAACCGTGATTCGCAGGTCGGCGGCAAGATCCTCGAGATCGAGCGCAGCCCGCGTTATCGCACCGAAGGTTTTGTGCTCGAAGGCGGTTCGATTCACGTCGACGGCGAAGGCACGCTGATCACCACTGAAGAGTGCCTGCTCAATCACAACCGCAACCCGCACCTGGGTCGCGAAGAGATTGAGGCGGTGCTACGCGACAATCTGTCGGTGGATAAAATCATCTGGCTGCCGGACGGCCTGTTCAACGACGAAACCGACGGCCATGTGGATAACTTCTGCTGCTACGTGCGTCCAGGCGAAGTGTTGCTGGCCTGGACTGACGATCCGCAGGATCCGAACTACCCGCGCTGCCAGGCTGCGATGAAAGTGCTGCAAAGCAGCACCGACGCCAAGGGACGCCCGTTCACGGTGCACAAGATGCCGATTCCGGGGCCGCTGTACGCGACCGAAGAAGAGTGCGCCGGGGTCGATCCGGTGGACGGTACTCAGGAGCGCAACCCGAGCGTGCGCCTGGCCGGCTCCTACGTGAACTTCCTGATCGTCAACGGCGGCATCATCGCGCCAAGCTTCGACGATCCGATGGATGCTCCTGCGCGGGAAATCCTGCAGAAGCTGTTCCCGCAACACGAGGTGGTGATGGTGCCGGGCCGTGAACTGTTACTGGGTGGTGGCAATATCCACTGCCTTACCCAACAACAGCCAGCCCCGCACAAAGAGTGAGTTGAGACGTAACACCTTGAGTTGATTACTAAATCAGCCAAGGGAAAAATTAGCTCGCTATCGATACAAACAAGCCCGCGGCCCGACTGGACCGCGGGCTTGTTTGTATCCGCTGGTCGACAAATCGCAAACTTTGGCATAGCTCTTGTATCGGACGAAGCGCACTAGGGAGGGGGAAGAACTTCAACAGTTCTGTCATAAACCTTGGATAACTTAGCCGCTCACGAACGGGGAGAGAGCGCTGAAATGAACGCCGAAGTGAACGTAGTCAGCGAGCGGACTTTGCATCCCATGGCCGTAAACGGCGAATCGCTCCAGATTGTCGCGCACTTTTTGAAATCCAACGGAACGCGTCAGATCAGGGAACCTGATCCGCGCCGGATGATGATCGAGCGCTATCCCGCTGGCCTGTTCAGCGAGGCCGAACTGGAAGCGTTATGGGCTGTGATGGAAGGATAAGAAGAACAACAGGGATTGGTAAAAGCGCTGCCGGGATGGCGGCGCTTTTTTATGCACGACACAAAACCCTTTGTAGGAGTGAGCCTGCTCGCGATTGCCATCTGTCAGTCGCCATAAATATCAACTGACACACCGCTATCGCGAGCAGGCTCACTCCTACAGGTATTGGGTTGAATCAGAAAGAATAGGTACCGGTCATTACCACGCTGCGCGGTGCACCTGGCTGGATTTGATTCTGGCTGGTGGCCGAGGCGTAATACTCACGATCGGTGATGTTGTTCAGCGCCGCGCGCAAGTCCCAGTCCTTGAAGCGGTAGCCGACCAGCGCATCCCAACGGCCGTAACCCGGTAACACCGTGGTGTTGGCGTTATCGGCATAACGCTGGCCGACCAGGGTCAGGCCAGTTTCGCCGTACCAGCCCATTTCCGGTTTCCAGGTCAGGAACAGGCTGCCGTTGTGTTTGGCCACGTTGTTGACACGCTTGCCTTCCAGGCCGTTGTTGTCCTTCTCGATGGTGGTGTCTTGCACGCCGACGCCACCGCGCATGTACCAGTTGCCGACCAGTTTGCCGGTCGCGGTCAGTTCGATGCCGCGCGAGCGCTGCAGGCCGGTCATGACGGTCAGGGTCGGATCGTTCGGATCGCTGGTGCGGCGGTTGTAAAGCTCCAGGTCATAGACCGCCAGCGTGGTGCTGAGGCGATCATCGAGCCAGTCGCTTTTCACCCCGATCTCTTTCTGTTTGGTCAGCTCCGGGCTCAAGTCGTTGCTGTTGCCGGCGGCGCCCGGGGTGATGCCGATCAGGCCACCGCCGACGGGCGAGAAGGTCTTCGACCACGAGGCGTAGAACGAATGGTTCTGCAGCGGCGTCCAGACAATCCCGAAGCGCGGGCTGGTGCTGTGGCTGTCGCGGTCTTCGGAAATGTTCTTGAGCTGGTTGGTCGACTCGATATCGAACGTGTCGTAGCGCAGACCGGCCAGCAGTTGCCATTGATCGTTCAGGCGCAGTTGGTCCTGCACGTAGACCGCACGGCTTTCGACTTCGGTATGACTGTCGCTGAACACCTGCATGCTGCCCGTGTGGCGCAGCTCGCGGTTGGGGTTGAACAGGTCAAGCGATGGCACCGATTGTGCGCCCGGCGTTTTGCCAGTCGCGGCGTTGTACAACTTCGGATCGCGGCGCTGGCTGCCGATCTCGACGCCGGTCAACAAGCGATGCTCCAGGCCAAAGGTATCGAAACCGCCTTCGAGCTCGATGTTGTTGTAAACGTTGCGGGTGGTCAGATCCTGCTGCCAGTGCTGACGCACGACCTTGTTGGTTTTCGGGTCGAAGTTGGTGAGGTAAGTGTTGTCGAAATCACTGTCGAGCTTGAACACGCCCAAGGTCTGGCGCAGTTGCCAGTTATCGTTGATCTCGTAGGTGAGTTTCGAGCGCAGGGACTGCGCCTTGTCGTCTACGAAATCGTGATCGTTGCCGTAGGTGGTGTCACGACCAACGTCTGCCGGGCGGCCATTCACCCCCGGAATGCCGCGATCCGGCGTGCGGTTGTAACGGCTGTATTCGTATTGCACCAGCCAGTTGAGGTCCGGGGTCAGCTGCCAGCTCATCGACGGGGCGAACAGTTGGCGGTTGCCACTGACGCCGTCGCGGAAGCTGTTTTCGTCCATATTGCCCATGTTCAGGCGCAGGCTGATGTTTTCACTCGGGTCGGTGCTGAGGTCGGCGTACAGGCTGCGCAGGTCTTCGCTGCCGGCCTGGGCTTCGATGGTCGAACGGCGGCCGAACTCGGGCATCTTGCTCACGCGGTTGACGATCCCGCCCTGGCTGCCACGGCCGTAGAGCACCGCCGCCGGGCCTTTGAGCACTTCGACCCGCTCGACATTGTGCAGGTCGCGCTTGTACTGGCTGTCGTCGCGAATACCGTCCAGATAGAAATCGTTGCTGGCATCGAAGCCGCGGATGCGCAGGCTGTCGAAGCGCGTATCGGCGCTGCTGCTGACGTTGGGAATACCGCTCAGGGCGTCACCGATGTCATTGGTGCCGTAATTGGCGACGTTCGACGTCTTGATCGAGTCGATGGCCTGCGGCACATAGCGCACCGGTGTCGAGGTGCGGGTGGCGGTGTTGCTGATCTTGACGCGCGGATCCTCGGCTTGCTCTTCGGCGCTGATCGCCGTGGCGGGCAACTCGGTGGCGGAATAAGCAAAACCGCTGGACAGAACGGCAGACAATCCAAGGGTGACAGGCGTGAGGCGGAACGGGGCAGGCATTGAAGCGCATCCAAAAGGGAGAAAAATTCAAGTGCGCGAATGGTAATGCTTTGCATTTGCTCCCGTAATTTATTCCTGAGAAGTTCCCTTGTCAGTTTGTTTCAATTTATGTCGATTCGAAACAATGTGACCGTGCGTTCATTCGACCGATTCACGAAACAGTCTGAAAGCCATTCCGGCGTTTTTCCCCGATCCACAGAGGCATAGTCTGCCGGCATCGATTTTTCTGACTGTGCTGCCGGAGTTTTCTCATGATCCTTCACTACATTTACGACCCGTTGTGTGGCTGGTGCTACGGCGCCAAACCGCTGGTGCAAGCGGCGCAGCACGTGCTGCCGGTGGTGGCCCATGCGGGCGGGATGATGAGCGGCCCGAATCGTCAACAGGTCTCACCGCAATTGCGCAATTACGTCATGCCCCACGACCGGCGCATTGCCGAATACACCGGACAGCCCTTTGGCGAGGCGTATTTCGAAGGCCTGCTGCGCGATCACTCGGCAATTTTCGACTCGACGCCACCCATCGCTGCGGTGATGGCGGCCGAGGCCATCGACGGCCGCGGCCTGCAGATGCTCGGGCGTTTGCAAACCGCGCATTACGTGGACGGACGAAGGATTGCCGATGAGTCTGTGCTGTTCGAGATCGCAGCTCAGATGGATTACGTGCACGAGGCTTTCGTGGCTTCGTTTAAATCCGTTGATACTCAGGCCCATGTAAAAGCCAGTCGCGCATTGCTGGCGCGGTTGGGCGGGCAGGGCTTCCCGACGTTCGCGCTGGAACAGGACGGGCAATTCACCTTGATCGACATCAGCCCATGGCTGGGTAAACCGCAGGCCTTTGCTGACTGGTTGGGGCAAGCGATTGTCTTTGATGAGGCCGCTCAATCCCCTGCGCAATGTGGCCTCGACGGCTGCGCGTAATTGCGCTGGATTCACTGGCCAGGCGCATTTCCGAGCAATGCGCTATCGCAAAATTTACGATTCTTAGACGATTTTTACCTATTTAAAGACGATTCTTGAAATTGACACATTATTGAGGGCGCGGCTACGATTCGGCCCAACGCCTGTGGCCAACCGCCATGACTCAAAATAATAAAAGGGCCCGACACGGTTTCACCGTGGGCGGGTCTTTTTGTTTCGGGGTGAAAAAAGAGCGCAATAGCGCCGTTTCAGCCGTTCGACACAGCGCGTTTCAACCCGTAATAAGGAAAACAAAATGTTGAACAAGCGAATCAGCCTGATCGCACTGGGGATGTTGAGTGCTACACAGGCCATGGCTGACGGCCAGGCCGAGTCCAAGGGTTTTGTCGAAGACAGCAGCCTCAAAGTGCTGCTGCGCAACGCCTACATCAATCGTGATTACAAAGACGGCAATCCGGATAAAGCCGAGTGGGGCCAAGCGGCCATCGGTACGTTCTCGTCCGGTTTCACCCAAGGCACCGTGGGTGTGGGTGTCGATGCTTTCGGTCTGTACGCACTGCGTCTGGATGGCGGCAAGGGCCGCAGCGGCGCTGGTGGTATCGACTTCTTCAAACAGGGTGCCAGCGGCAACGCGGCTGACGACCTGTCCAAAGGTGGCGCTGCGGTCAAATTCCGCGTGTCCAACACCGTGCTGACCTACGGTGACCAGATGCCGGCCCTGCCGGTGCTGAACTACGATAACTCGCGTCTGCTGCCGGAAAGCTACACCGGTACCCTGATCACTTCCAAAGAGATCAAAGGCCTGCAACTGGACGCCGGACGTTTCACCGCCGAATCGCGCAAAAGCGCTGAAGGCCGTGACAGCGGTGGTCTGAAGTCGATCAACGTATTGGGCGGTAGCTACCAGTTCACTGAACAATTCAAGGCGGCGCTGTACGCTTCCGACGTCGAAGATGTCATGAAGAAGCAGTACGTGAACGCCAACTACGTGTTCCCGATCGACAAGGATCAGTCCCTGACCCTGGACTTCAACGGCTATCGCACCAAGCTCGACAAGTCGTATGCCGACATCAAGAACACCGGGGGCCAGGACAACAAGATCTGGAGCCTGGCGGCCACATTCGCCACCGGCCCGCACTCGTTCACCGTGGCGCACCAGCGCAGCACCGGTGACAGCAATCTGGGTTATCCGTACGGCGGTTATCAGAACGATGGTCGTCGTCAGGGCGACGGTGGCAACACCATCTACCTGGCCAACTCCTACTGGTCGGACTTCAACGCTGAAGACGAGCGCAGCTGGCAGTTGGGCTACGGCCTGGACTTCGGCGCATTCGGCGTACCGGGTCTGAGCTACAACTTCGCTTACGTGCGTGGCGACAACATCACCACCGACACCAGCAGCGGCGGTACTGAGCGCGAGATCTTCAACCAGGTCAAATACGTCGTGCAAAGCGGCCCGGCCAAAGACCTGAGCGTGAAACTGCGCAGCTCGATCCTGCGCGTGTCGCAGAAATCCGCCGACTACAACAGCAGCGGCAACGAAGTGCGTGTATTCGTGGACTACCCGATCAACATCTTCTGATGAACGATCCGGTGTAAGAAACATGAGAAAACCCCGACTGGTTCGGGGTTTTTTTTCGGCGCTTTTTCCGTAAAAACCGTAAAAAACCCGTGTTTTTGTCACGTAAAAATTGTTTTCAAGCACCTTCAAGTTCCGTTTCAAACAGGGCTTTAAATGCCTGAAATTCTTTCTCATGGACGCAAATTCTCCACCTAATAGATTAGGCCGCTCAACGCAGCGGAGAATTTGGTAATGATCGTTTTGAACAGAGAAGTAGGCGAATCGCTACGGCGCGACAAATATGTCAACGTCCAGGGTGGTGACTTCAATCTCTACGGTCATTTTGCCGACTTCGTCAGACTGACCAAAAGTTGGGAAAACATGGAGCCAGACAGTTACTACGGTCAGGCCGAAGCCGGCATGCGTTACCGTCGTTACAGCGACTTTGAATACAACCCGAAAACACGCGAACTCAAGCAACTCGAGCATCGCGCCTACGTGCAGTCGAAAGAGAACAACGCCTACGTGGGCGGTGTTGTGCGGCACTTTCAGGACTTCTCCGATGAAGTGATTACTTCGCCGGTGATGCGCAGCCTGATCGACACCGACTTCGAAGTGTACAAAAGCGTGTTGCCGGAAGAGCTGCACGATGAAATCTGGCAATGCCAGATCCATCAGATCCGTATCGAGATCAAACCCGGAAAACAATTGGAAATCACCCCGGAAGGGATTCACTGCGACGGCTATCCGTTCAGCGGCGTGCACTTCTGGGGGCGCAACAACGTCGAGGGCGCCGAAAGCCGTTTGTACGATGTTCACGAGCATCAACTGGCGTCGACCACCTACCAGGAAATCCTCGATACCACGTACTTCCTTGACCGTGACATGCGCCACTACGTGACCCCGGCGCGCAACACTCACACCCATGCCATGGCGTATCGGCAGATTCTGGCGATTTCCTTCTCGCGGCCCGGGACCGCTTTCGACATTGTTCGCTAATCAGATCACCCCAGTCGATGGTGTCGAGTGCTCGACGCCGGTGGTGCTGCGACGCGCCACCGCCAAGGACGCGCAGCGCATGGAGCGCTTCTTCCGTCAGTTCGACGAAGTGTCGTTCTGCGAGTGGCAGGACGCCAAATGCCTGCGCGGTGTATTAATCCAGAAGACGACCACGGCCTACCTGGCCTTCGACGTCGAGGGCGAGATCGTCGGTGCGGTGCTCGGTGGCATGCTTGGCAGTCGCGGCACCATCAACCATCTGGCGGTCAGCCCGCGCTATCGCAGCCAGGGCGTCGGCCAGCGGCTGGTGGAAGCGGCGTCGTCTGACATGAAGCGGGTCGGTGTATTACGGATGTTTCTGTTCGTCGACGATGCTAACCTCGCGGGCAAGCGATTCTGGACTGCCCAGGGTTTTTGCGAACCCCACGGCGAGCGGACATTTGAGAGGGATCTATGAATGAAACGTCCGGCAGTGCGCCGCTGATGGCTGCCCATCAGCCATCGCGCACGTTTGCCGAAGCCAGCCCGGTGGTGGCCGGTTATTTCACGGTGTCGTTCGTGTTCGGGCTGATGGCGGTCAACGCCGGGCTGCCGATGTGGCTGCCGGTGGCGATGTGTTTGTTCGTCTACGCCGGCGCTTCGCAATTCGCCGCGCTGGCGCTGATCTCCAGCGGGGCTTCGCTGACCACCATCGTGCTGACCACGTTCCTGATCAATGCGCGACACATGCTGATGTCGGTGTACATGGCCAAGGCCTTGCGAGCCCTCGGGCTTAGCCGCATGGAGCGTTGGGCCTACGCTGGCGGCCTCACCGACGAATCCTTCGCGTTTCACAGCGTCAAGCTGGGCACCGGCGCGCCGGTCAATATCCGTTACCTGATCGGCTTCAACCTGTTCTGCCACACATCCTGGGTGCTGGGCGGATTGCTGGGCGCCGTCTGCGCGCAATATGCGTCGCACCTGATCAAATATCAGCTCGACTACGCACTGACCGCGATGATGCTCTACGTGCTGGTGTCGCTGTGCAACACCCGCAACAAACTCATCGCTGCCGCGGCCGCCGTCGCCTGCATGGGCGCGCTGAGCCTGGTCGGCACCTCGCCGTTCAACGTATTCATCGCCACGTTTGTGGGCTGCGGAGTGGGTGTATGCCTGACCAAACGTTCCTGATCCTGGTGGTGGCGCTGATGATGGCCGTGACCTTCCTGCCGCGCGCGCTGCCACTGCAAGTCAACACCGAGCACTGGCCGCCGTTCGTTGCGCGGGCGCTGGAGTACCTGCCGGTGGCGATCGTCGCTGCGATCAGCCTGACACCCTTGTTGATCAAGGATCAGCACCTACAGCTCGACCGCCCGGAATTTTATGCAGCGATTCCGACGTTGTTATGTGCGTATTTCAGCAAAAACCTCTTTCTCAGTGTGGCGGTTGGGACGGCTGCGTACATTGCGCTCGGCTCGTTCATGTAACGGCAGATCCACCACGTCGTTCAAGGCCTGGCCCGACAGGTTCGGGTTGTTCACCGCCAGACGCACTTCGAGGAAATCCTCGAACCCGGGGAAAATCGTCAGGCCGTTCTTCTGCGCGGCCTCGCGAGACACCATGCCTACTGCGTCCATCTGCGTGATCAGCGACAGGGTCAGGGTTTCACTGCAGGAATAGACCATGCGCTGACCGTTCTCGTGATTGCCCAATCCGGCGTCGAGAAAGCGCAGGAAGCTGTGGGAATACGGACAATCTTCCGCAGGACGCACCTGAAACTTGTTGCCCAGCAACGTCAGTGGATCGTTTTCCTGCCCGCAATGGGCACCGACCACCTGCACCTGCACATCCGGCAGGACGATACTCGGCAAACCCGGGCGCTGCGGCCCGATCAGCACCGCGAGGTCAAAGTCTTCGTTCTTCAGCTTGCTGAGGTTTTCCATCGACTCGGCGTAGCTGAATTCCATCTGATAATCAGGAAACACCTCGATCAGGCGTCCGATCATTCGCCGGTTGAAGTCAGACGACAACGTGTTGTTCAACGCGACCTTCAATGTGCGCTGGCCGGGCACCTTGAGTGCCTCGACCTTTTCTTCCATCTGTCGCGTGGCAATCAGCACTTTGTCCATGTAGGGCGTCAGCTCAGTGCCTTGCGGCGTCAGCGTCAGGCCCTTGTTGGAACGACGAAACAAGCGGAAACCGAACTGCTCTTCGACCTTGTTCAGCTGGGCGGCCAAGGCCTGCACAGTCAGGCACGAATGCTCGGCTGCGGCCGACAACGAGCCGGTCTGCACGATGCGCATGAGGTTGCGTAAGGTTCTGCTATCCATGGGTAATGCCCTCTGAAGTGGGCTGGGTATTGTTGTTTACGAGACTGCCAGTCAGGCGCCATATGCTGGCTATATTCCTGTACCTGAGCATAGTTGTCGCGGGTTTAGTAGCGAATTGATGTCCCCGCCGATGGCTGGAAGCTGACACAGGATCGGGATTTTTGATGACTTGGGGGTGATGAAGGTCAAAAAATACTGACTTGGAATAACAATTCGTGACTTTTTACAGGATTTGATCAAAGGGACGAGTTGATTCATTTGCGGATTAAAAGAAAATAAACATCCGTATCTGTACTAGTCTTGAAGGCATGTCACTCAGCAGTGGAGACGGCCTTGCCTACCTCATCCCCAGCCCTCAACCCGCGCGAACAACTCGACGTCCCCGAAGCCGGGCGCGTTGCGTTGAAGTTCTTCTTCAACCTCATGGAACGCTGGGGTTGCAACGCCGAGCAGCAGCGCACGTTGCTGGGTGGCGTCGGCAATACCACGTTCTACAAGTACAAACACCTGCCGCCGAACATTCGCCTGCCACACGACACGCTGGAGCGTATCTCTTACCTGATGGGCATTCACAAGGCGTTGAGCATTATCTTCAGCAACAGCCGCGAGCGCGCCTACACATGGGTCAGCAGCCCCAACACGGCTGCGCCATTCAATGGCCGAACGGCACTTGATTACATGCTGGCGGGGAGGGTGGTCGACATCGCCGACGTGCGCCGTTACCTCGACGGGGTGCGCGGGTGAAGGCCCCGCCGCTGGCCGAACCGCAATGGCCCAAGGCTTATCGGATCGTCAACAGCAGCTTCCCGCCGATTGCGCTGTTCGAAGACGTGCTCGACCCCGAAGACCTGGAAATCGCCTACGCGCTGGAGGCATTGACCAACGATCGGCTGATCGAGCAGGCCGGCGTTCTGGCCCGCGTGCGCCCCGAAGACCGACTCTCCGGCCCCGGCTCCACCCCGGTCATGGCGGCGTTTACCCACATCGGCAAAAGCAGCCGCTTCACCGATGGCACCTTCGGCGTGTACTACGCCGCCAGTAGCCAGGCCGCCGCTATTGCCGAAACCTGCTATCACCAAGAGCGTTTCCTCGCGGCCACCCACGAAGCGGATCTTGAGTTGACCATGCGTACTTACGTCAATCGCGTGGTTAAACCGTTGCACGATGTGCGTCACGACTTTCCCGATTTGCATCAACCCGATCCAGACGCCTACGGACCATCCCAGGTATACGCCCGACAACTGCGCGAGTCTGAGTCCTGGGGCCTGCTCTACAACAGCGTCCGCCTGCCGGGCCACGAATGTGTCGCCGCGTTCCGGCCGCCGGCGGTGTCGATTCCGAAGCAGGGCAAGCATCTTCGTTATGTGTGGAGTGCGAGTCAGCGCAGGATTTCGTTTGTGTTTGAGATTAGTCAGGTGTGAATCGCAAAAAGCCCTCGCATCAACGAGGGCTTCATGTGGGTGATTTACATCAACGGCTTGTCCGGCGGCGCATCCATCACTTTCACGACATCATCGATCAACGCCTTACTTAACTCCTGCAGATACTGGGAGGCGTAAGCGTGAAGGTCAGTATCGCGAGAGACTGTGGAATCTGCAGTCAGTAGCTTGGAGATGTGAAGCAAGTGTGAGGCGTGCGAGAGGGCGGCGATTACTGGCACACCACGATTGGTGCGGAACAGCGCTTGATTGGCCTGGAAGGAAAAGTGCGTGAGGCCTGGGGTTTTCAAATCGAGGTAGTGGGTCATTTCGCTTCACCTCCCGTAGTTAAGGAAGTGGAGTGAGGTGGCCGGTGCCATTGCTAGGCGGATTACGGATGGATCATTGGCATTCATTTGTGAACTCCCTGTATCAAATGAGAGCCGCCATTTTCGTTCTCAGGCGAAAGGGTGGCAGCTATGCGCAGGCTGAGAAACCGGAGATACAGGAACCCGGCAGACCCGAAGGTCTCCCACGCACAGCCGCCATTACACGTGAATGCGGGCACAAAAAGGCGCCGGCATTCGTGGGGTGGGGCGCTGGTGCGCCTGTATCTTACGCGGGTTCTCAGGCCCGGTCGCTGAATTGGCAGCGACGAGCTGAACGGTAGCTTTGGGACAGGTAGATGAGCAACGGTGGCAAGTAGTGGCTTCTCGTTACAACAGATTTCACAACGCTTCACGCCATGCTTTTCGTCGATCTGTCCCCATGATCGTTTATGGTTTTTTATACGGCGGGGCCGTATGGTGCGCCTTTTAAAGGCTCGATTTGGTTGCTCATTGTCTACACCAAGGCAAAGCTCGAAAACGTGCCCGTAGCCCCTTAAACAACTGAACGAGGAAATCAGCGATGGTCGATGAACTGGAGCAATTCCAGCAGGACTTGCTGGAATCTGTACGTCAGATGAAGGCCGGAAAGGCCGCGCGCGTAACGCAGGTGCCGCTCTCTGCGGCAGCGGAAGCACGTGCCAAAGTAGGCGTTTCACAAAGTGCGTTTGCCAAACTGATCGGTGTGAGTCTGCGGACTTTGCAGGATTGGGAGCAGGGTCGCCGGCAGCCGACGGGAGCAGCGCAAACTCTCTTGCGGGTTGCAAGTCAGCATTCGGAGGCGTTGCGGAATTTGTATCCTGCCTGAATCCGGTTAAAGCCTTTGGCTTTCGTCCGTTACAGAAACAACAAAGCCCCTGCATTTCTTCAGGGGCTTTGTTTTGTATGGTGCGGCACCAGGAGTCGAATCGCATTACTATTGAGTTAAAAATCAATGGTTTAAGGTAATAGCCTTTGAGGCGCTACCTCTATTTATACCCTGATCGTGGATCAAATAATGGAGGGTGTTCGTTATTGAGATGAGCGACTATTCGTGATCTGAAAGAGGAATGAGCTAAAAATTCTTAAATTTCGCGTATGTCATATTGACAGCGTTAATGCCGTTTGGGATATTCGACCCGTTCTTTACGTGTACAAGCTCGGTCTCGGTACCGATGCTTAGTCGGGCGATTAGCCAGACTCTAGAAAATTGCTTGGATTTATTCCGCAGAGAATATCTGCGGCCCTCCAATCGCGGGCTCATTACGGTCCACAGATATTCTCTGCGGCTGTTTCTTGGTAAAGAACCTCTTCTAAATGACAGATCCTCGACTTGCTGCTCTATCATCGATAAAAATAGAGTCATCAAGAGTCGAGTACTGTAAATCTCACATCGTTCTTCTGTGTGGTGGCCGGTCGCCTGAAAAGGGGCATCCGGACGATCCCACCCCTTCGGTACAGTCGCTACGTCACGCGCTTGAGACAGACCTCAACAATAAAATTGAGTTCTTCAAGCCTGAGGATGTCACTAATTGGCAAGTTGACGCTATCTTTAGAAATCTGATTGATCTCGAGGTGGAGTTGGCTGCAATGTGCTCTCTGGTGGTCATCATACTAGAGAGTCCCGGAGCAATAGCTGAGCTTGGTGCGTTTTCTCAGTTGAAGGAGTTCAACGACAAAATTGTTGCTGTTTGCTCGGAGGGTCACTTTCAGAATGACTCATTCATAAAGTTAGGTATTTTTCGACATATATCAAACGACAAGCGAACTGCAGTAAAAAGTTATCCATTTGAAGTCGGGTTTCCACTTACTATAACTGCTGAGATCATAGAGGATGTTGTGGTTGATGTTCAGCGCGAGTTGGACGAACTGCCGAAATCGCAACTTCTTAAAGTATCCAATAGCTCCCATGTTTTTGTTCTATTGTATGAGCTTATAAAGCTATTTGTTGCCGTTAAAGAGAGCGAGCTATTGGATTATCTTTCCAGGCTAGGAGTTAACGCTGGCAGGGATCAACTAAGGGGCAAGCTTTTTTTGCTTCAGCGATTCAGGCTCATTAGTCTTGAGATTTATAGTGATTCCCAATTTTACGTCGCTAGAAACTCTGAGTTCCACAGGGTTAATTTTTCTGCGAGCTCTTCTGTGCCGATAGATAAGCTACGTATTTCTACAGAGTGTAAAGAGTTCTATAATACTTCGGGAAAAGATAATCACCGGCTTAGAGTTATTCGTCGGCTTTTTGGGGGTGGGAAGTGATCGCCCATAAAACGCTTGAGAAAATGTTGACAGATTTGTCATTGTCAAGCGAGCAATTAGTGCGTGTGGTTTCGAGGGCTCCTTATTCTTATAAAACTTATAGTATTCCAAAAAAGAATGGCGGGTTGCGAATAATCTCTCAACCTGCCAGGGAAACAAAGTATGTTCAACATTGGTTGATTCATAACGTTTTTCATCTATTGCCAATTCATGAGGCCGCGTCGGCATATGTAAAGGGTGCAAGCATTAAAAAGAATGCCGAGGCACACAGAGCAAACGAGTACATGGTTAAGCTGGATTTTAAAGACTTCTTCCCGTCTATTAAAATTGATGACCTGATAGCGCACTTTCAGAAATGCTTGCCTTTTCTTGATTTGCTAGAAATTCGATATATTGCAAGACTGTCATGTATTAATAGAGGGAGTGGCGGTGCTCTGAGTATCGGCTCTCCAGCTTCACCGATATTATCGAACTCCATCATGTATGAGTTTGATAGTGTAGTAGCTGATTGGGCATCTCAAAACAAGTTTGTTTATACTCGCTATGCTGACGATTTAACATTTTCCACGGCTTTACCTTACGCTTCTGAGTCAGTCGTGCCTGTAATAAAAGATTTTTTGTCTAGTTTGAAATACCCACGCTTAAGCTTGAATGTTGATAAGACGATACATTTGTCTAAGCGAGGGAGCCGCAGGATTACCGGATTAGTAATCACAAACGATGATAAAGTTTCTCTTGGTCGTGATAGAAAGCGAGAAATTAGCGCTCTTGTCCATAAGTATGGTCTGGGACTGCTTGAACAAAAAGACGTGTTTAGGCTTCAGGGATTGCTCGGTTTCGCTGCTGATGTAGAACCGTTGTTTTTATCTCGTTTAGGTAAGAAATATGGGATGAAAACCATATTGAATCTTCTGAGAAAGCGTCAGTGAGATCCTCGGGCATTACTATTCAATCTCCGTGAAAGAGTTCATGGTCTTTCTACTTTGGCGGCGGCTGATATTTTTACGGAGTAACCTCGCTGGGAAAGACTATCATATGCCCTAACAAGGTTTACTTTACTGAAGAAGGGCAGATTGCTTTTCACGCTTGCGGCATCGTCGCCCAATATCAGAAAAACCACTTCATATTCTGCGCTTCGAAAGTTGTCGAGTGGAATGATTTCGCGTGCAGCGTTACTGAAAGTACCCAATACCTTTCTGGCTGATTTTCTAAATTCTCGGTCTCCGAGCAATATCTCTGCGGCGACGCTCCCTTGTGCGAAAAGATGGCTTAGTCCAGCAGATCCCCCTTTGCGATGTTTGACGTGTATGAATTGCTTCTCAGTTGAAAGAAGATCGCAAAGTTCAACTGAACTAGTCGATTTGTTGCTTTTGATCAGTCTCTTGTCTAATAGGTGATATCCGTGCATCTGAGAGGCCCTAATATTGTAATCGCCTTCAGCCTCTATTTTTGCCTTCTCACCTTCTTGCCACACGTAGACCCCTGGAAAATGAAGTTCAGAAACACCTATATTCGCTAAGCTAGAATTGATTCTCCCTATGAATGAGTTGTCAATTTCATACCAGGTTCCTCCAAATATTATGTTGGTTTTGTTCGCGTTTATTATTTCATAATAGATGCATTTGTATATTGAGTGATCAAATTCGTTTTCATGTATATCGAAAACATACAAATGATCTCTTTTGACTGACTCGATAGATAGCTTTGTATTGTCAATCGTAGATAGATATTTTTCCGATGATACAGTTGGTGATCGATCACTTTTGGCTCGGGTAAAGCTAAAGCCGGTTATCGAGTCCCATTTCTCTATTTCTGGTAGTGTTATAACTATACTCGGATCACGGTTTTTAATTGCTTCAAGCAGAACCTGGTCTAACTGGTCTATGTGTGATTTTTCCTTGATTTTTCTGACGTTGTCTACCCATAGAAAGTCTGTTTTATAATCATCTTTTAGGTAATGGGTTTTTAAATTCTCAGTTATGGTTGGTAAATCGCTGATCTCCATTTCAATACCAAATGAAAACATTGCGTCACCGCCAGAGATGTTTTTGAAATCTATACCTGGTTTAGGTGTTCCAGTCACTGCTCTCAATATATCTCTAGATATATCAATGCCAAACACACTTATTTCTGAGTCGCGTGCGGCCTGTGATCTTTTTTGAACCGGTTGATCTTCTAATGTATGAATATCTACGCTTCTTAAACTTTCGTGATTAAGAGTATTTAAGGCGGTTTTTAGCCCGAAGTCTTGGGCGAAGTTTGCGGGATTTACTAGGTGTCGGCCATAACCAAAAGTTATGGCGAATATGTCGGTATCTGTTTTTATGAATAATACCGCAGAGCTTGATTTGTTTCCGATCTGTATTACGTTGGTTCCGGTAATTGTGTCAACCAATTCACCCCAATTCGGCCTTTTTTCAACTGTTCGCTTTACATATAAAACTCCTTCTAAGCCAAAATCTGCATCGAGTTCATATGGGACTACGTCCTTATCCAAAACTAGTAGGTCCGAGAAACCGTTGATAACAGTATCTGGTTTCATCATGAACACATTTAAGTGACGATATTTCATTCCTGGTATTCTCCCTTCCCTAGGTGATATCTCGTGCATGGCATAGCGCTACTCCACCCCTCTGGATATTGCTATAGTTGAAAGAGCTTAGCAATTCTTTTGGGAGGCTGAGTTTTCCAGTGTGGCGAATGTCAATGTTCGTTGAGAGCTGGCTCATTAATGATAGTTGTTCGCGTCTGATGGCGCGGGATTTTTCGGTTGGTCACGCCGCAGTGTTCGGTATTACGTATTAAGGAAAAAATATGAATAAGCCAGACGTTGCACTAATCTATGAAGAGGGCATGCCAAGTGAAGTGTATTTTGATTTCGAGAAGGCATTGCACAACCCAAATATCCGTATAGCGATTGAGTCTAGGCCCCCTAGTGGACCTCAAGCATGTCTTGAGTGGTTTATTTTTCCAATTGTCGCGGCTTACATAGCAAAACCTTACTTTAAGGCACTTTTTGGGGAGATGGGTAAAGACCATTACTTGCTTCTGAAGGAAAAACTTTCCGAAACAGCAGGCAAGGTGATGTCACAACCTAAAATAGAGCCAGTCCTCTTAGGATCAGCAGGTAAGCTGAGTACGGAAAATCCATATTCCCTCGCTTTCTCCATATATGCGGAAGCAAATGATGGCAAAAAATTCAAACTACTTCTCCCGAAGAAATCGTCAGTAGAAAACGACTACAATGAAATAGTTAATGTTTTTTTGGATTTCCTATCTGAGTATCATGCAGGAATAAAGCAGCTTGACGAAATTGGTTTTGACTCTAATGCCAATCCGCAGAGTGGACTTATATTTGTTCGCGTTGATCCAATCACTAAGAGCATCGAATGGCTAGATCACAGACGCAATGGATAATGTAGGGAAGGCGAGCCCGCAAAAAAGATCGGACATCGTCAAAGATGCCATCCAAACTTCCGATGGGCGAGTTTATTCTTGCGAATACTATGACAAGGATTGGAGCTTTTAAAGGTTTTGGCAACCTACTATGGCCTTGATTTTTTTAAAAATTATGCGCACAAATTTTTTTATGTTTTTTATCGGAGTAGTTCGATATGTTTGAGATGTTTAACTCTTTAATCGGTCAAGTTGGTGGCGCGGCAATCGTCATTACCGGTCTTTCGGCTTGGCTGGGGAGTATTTGGAAGGATCGCATCAGCTTGAGAGAGAAAGCAACTTTTGAGGTTCTTATAGAAAAACTCAAATCAGAGCACTCTCGCCAGACACAGAATCTGGAAAGCGCATTGCAAACCGAGCGTCACCTAGTTCAATTGGGGCATGCAAATCTGATCGGAAAAAGAGCTGTATTTATCGACGAAAGCTACAAGCTTCTCGTTGATCTGCACGAAGCTATATATGAAACTATTCGACCCGATTATTTTGGGAGACAACGACCTTCAATCACGCAGGCATATGAATCGGCATTGCCAAAATTCGATGCCTTCGTTGAGGTTTATGAGAAAAATAAAATTTATTTTTCTAAGGCAACGTCAGAAAGAATTTCAGACTTCTATGTTTCGGCTGCCCAGACATTGGATCAGGCCAGAGTAGCCATGCGGTCAGGGGAGGCGCTGGGGCATGGTGAGACGCCTCACCTTCAAAAGTTGTTCGAGAAAGTGAATTACGAAATGCATGAGACTCGGACGGCCGTCGAACAGGAATTCAGACAACTAATGCACGTGCAATGAGTAATATCTATTTTTATAGAGGGGTTTTAATGTTTGGCTTAGACTTATGTCAGTCTTTTTACAACTCTACAGATTGAAAACTTCCAGCCAGAAATGTCAGGGTGTGACCGTTGGTCAGTCGGCCACTTTTGGCCGATTGCTGACCTTCGCCTAACGCTTGAACTGCCAGGATTTCCCTATACGAAGAGTTAGCAAGTGGATGGTCAGGAGATAGTAATAGCGCGTCGATTCAGCGTGCTGTTTCAGGTGGTGATTTAGAAACCAGTCGAGATGCTTTTGCTGCCAGGTCCATGGATTGTCACGGTGCCAGCGATTAGACATCGCCGCTTGAATGGCCTTTGCTTGGCGTAGGTGACGCTCGCGTGTGGCATGCGACCCGGTCAGTACGCTTGCCATGAACAGCTCCATATCGAATGGCTTGCTCATGCTCGTCCCCCGATATACGCCGATACTACATCGATACGGCCGTGCCCGAGTTCATAGCTGATTTGGTCTCGGGCCGCCTGATTGAGGCGTAGGTCGAGCGGGTAGCAACTGCCACCGTTGATGGGCGCAGGATGTTGGGTGATTTGCTCATAGCGTTCGCACGCATAGGCTGCCCGCAGTTCGTGGAAGCCTTTTAGGTTGTGCGCATGAAGGGTGTCCCGGGCTGGACGGACGATTCGCTTTTGGAAATCGAGGTAGCTTTCGTTCGGTGCAATCAGGTTGCGGCTGCCGTCGGGCGAGACCTGATCGGCAAACAGTGCGTCACGAATATGATCATCTACTGTAATCCAACGAGGAGCTGATGCGCCCGAGCGGCCACCTTTGGTGCCGTCCTGAATGTTGATCTTACCGAATTGCTTGGCTTCACGTTTTAGACGGGGTAGGTCCGCCAAAATGGCCTCACGTAAGCGCATGCCGGTGGCTCGCGCTAACTGAGCGATGGCCGCGGCGCGCGGCTTCTGGTGTTCGTAAAGTGCGTCGACGATCCGCTGCACGTGTGCGCGGTCTTTGCCTTGTGGAACTGTCGTGCGGATGGTGGTGCGCTGCATTTCCAACGCCTTGCTCGGACTCGGCACCTTCACATACTGATCACCGCGAAGTGCCGCCATGGTTCGGTTGACGCTGGACAATCGGTTTTGTGCGGTGGCTACAGCGAGGTCGCCGCGCTCGACTAAGTGACGTAGATGCGCCGCGTAATCCGACAGATCTGGCGTGCATCGTTGAGTCTTGGTCCATCATCTGAGCGACACCAGCGCACAAACGCCTGCCAGCGATCACTGTGCGCCTTGACCGTGCCGTAATGGCCGCCAAACATGTCCCGCAACGCCTGTGGCCCGGCATAACTCAGTTGCCGGCCATAGCCAAAATTTCGCCCGTTTCGTCTACCTAGCAATGCCATGATCAAACTCCTCTCGAACCCAAAACCTTTGAAACTTTCCCCACGTCATCCCGCCAAGAATGCTGAGTGTTATCAGGGATCAAGGCCCCTGCGACCTGTGAGGGTTGTCCACTAACGCGGGACTGGCGGCTCTTTACGACCGGGAGCTTGGGCATCTCATGATCTGGCCTCCTGAGCACTTCCGAAGAAGTGGGCGGGTGGAGGCTGCACTGGCTGACGAGACCAGCGCCGCGAGATCCGGAGTCGGGTGAAGGCAGTAACGCGATGATCGGGGCGTGCCTGACTGTCAGTCAGGTGCAGTCCATTCCGTGGGCTGCGGCACCATCATCTGCATCGCTGTTGCTGGTGACTTCGGTGTTTGTCACACCGATTGTCACGAGAGGAAATGCCGCAATGCCTTGTACGAGTTGGGCTGCAGCAGTGGTAGGAGCGCCCGTCTCTTTCCGGAAGAAAGAGACGGGCGCAGGTTGGCGCAGTGAAATGGCCAAGCGGATAGGTTGCTGCAGGGCAGCTATGAAAGGGGACGAGTTGCCGCAGTGGGCACACTGGTAAAAGTAGGCATCCATCACATCGCTGTGACCGTGCGAGCCGCTGGACGCTAATCGCACTTTGGGATAACCACCACGGTGCGGCGTAGCCTTAAAGGTTCTGGCTACTTGGGTTGCTGTCAACGACAGCGCTTTGCCCGATCTTTTCTACGCCTGTGGATAATTCGGATTAGGGTTCGAGTTTTTTGGGAGTTCTGCGGTTTTGTCTGAAATTATCCACCGTTAGCATTCTGTGGTTTACGCACCATATTTTGGCTTAGACAAGCGTTCGCTCCTGACATTTCCCCGGGTGCAATGGCAAAAAAAGACTTCTGGCTTCCCTTACTCCAAACACCATTGCGATTGCCGTTTCCAGTCCTCTGGAAATCCCATAAGTTTCAAATCACCCGGCTCTCTCTGGTCCATCATTTCAGCCAATTGAAATTTCCAATGGCTATCTGGACTGATCAAATCGGTTAGATACGCCAGCATCGTCAGAACTATATATAACCGCTGCTTTGGCTGAGGCCGGTCGCCAGGCACATTTTGGATGACCCATTCTTTAGGTAAGGATGGCCGAATCGAGAGCTCTCGGTTCCATAGTCGTGAGTGGTGGGCGCAGCAGTTTCGAATGAAGGTCAGAGTGTGGAGCCAAGAGGCCAGTACTTCGAAGGGGAGATTGAATCTGCTCGCGATCGCTTTCTTGTCGACGCTTTTGCCTATGGCATTGAACAGGGTGGACACCGTTCCAAGGCTAAGTTCTTCCAGAACGGCCCACGCGGGCGGCAACTCGGGATGGGAATAGGTTGATCCGTAGAATCGAAAATAGTTATCGCGCATGCGATTTTCAATTCGCTGCTGCTGGACCTGATCTGCTCTGCTGCTCTTTTTTATACGGTCAATCTCACGTCCAAGTTTGTTGCGCTCCTTGCTCAGTTGATCTCGCAGGGGCCGCAATAAATCAGAATGTGAATATGACGAGGAGAAGATTGACGCCTCAGCTATCCAGTCGGGCCCGTACTTAGGGCACATGTGATTGCTGATAGTCGCTCGTATGGCGACTTCGACACGTTCGATAGCATCCATGGTGATGCGTCGCAACGAACCGTCGAAACGATAGATGTCGACGACTGCTTTTAGAGTGCTATCAGGCTTGAAGGTGTGTTCAGGGTTCGTTTCCTGAAAAGGGCGCATGTAGGGGCTCAGGCGAAACAGCGTGACCACTTCCAGGAAACGCATGGCGCGGTCGTCATTTGCGACTTGCAGGCCTCGTTGCTTTAGCAGTTCCAATTGCTGTTCTACGCTGAGGGCCGGCTTGTCGAATGGCCTCATGTAGTTTTCTCCGGGCAAAAAAAACCCGCACGATTTGAGCTTGCTGACTGGGTCAGCCTAGGCTTGGCGGGTGTGTTGGGGTGCATTATAGGTAGGTGCGAGAGCCCGTCAATGTTGGGCTGATGTGAAATTGTAACGGCTCGAAGCACGGGAGGCGGAGTTTCAGATAAGGCGTCGCTAGTCTCGTCGCAGCAATGTGGAAACTTCTGCGGAGTTCCAAACGCCAGAAACAACAAAGCCCCTGCATTTCTGCAGGGGCTTTGTTTTGTATGGTGCCGGCACCAGGAGTCGAACCCGGGACCTACTGATTACAAGTCAGTTGCTCTACCAACTGAGCTATACCGGCGTGTGGGCGACGATTATAGCGATTGGGTTGGTTCTGTAAACCCCTGAATTCTGACTATTTTTACGCAGGCACTGGATCAGGCGCGGCATGGGCTGTGTCGCTGGGTTTAAAGCCGCAAAATCGGGCCACTCGGCGGCCACTCCAGCCCGAGAGAGATGGCGGAAATTCTGCAGCGTTAAAGCACTCATTTCCGCCGTTTATGTCCTTTTGATTGAAAGCTTATGCACAACGGATCGGCGCAACAGCGGTGTTGCGGGGGATTTTGTGGACAGGTTCTCATTTTGTGCGCAAAGCCCTGTTTTACAGGTTTTTTATCAATATGAACAAAAAATGACCAATGCTGTTTTTGTCGCGCAACGGCCGTGGATATTGGATCCACTCGAAATCCATCAACAGAGTTATCCACAGGCTGTAAAGATTCTAAGCGCGTTCGGCCAGCAGCAGGAAATTACGCGGGGTCAGCGGGGTGTCGCAGAAGGTACCGAGTCGTACGACGTATCCCCGTTCGTTGAGGAAAATGGCTCGATCAAGATTCAGCCAAAGCTCCAGCGGCCGTCGGAACAATCCGCGGAGCAATTCCAGGTTGCGAACTTCGGCCAACCGCTGCCAACCGGCGGTTTCCAGCGCCTGCCAATCTGGCGTGCCGATTGTGGATAACTCTTTCAGCGCGGCCAGGTCGCGGCAGTAATCGGCGAACGGTTTGTCCAGCCAGGCGCTGGGCAGGGACGGGGTTGGCAAGTATTCGTCGACACGGCGAAGTTGCCGTTGCAGCAGGTCGAAGGCCAGGCGTCGGGCCATGGAGGTGTCGCGCTGACGTCGGACACGAGCACCGGCGGTGACGGTTTCGCTCATGGGCAGCGCCAGATCTTCGAGCGAGAGCTGTAGGGCGGATCGCAAGCCCGCGCAGGACAATGCCTTGTACTCGCTGCGATTGATCCGGTTGTAACAGCATGGGGCAATGGCCATCTGCTGACAGCCGGCAGCGCTTGCCAGTTGCATCAGGCGCACATGCAGATCACCGCAGGCGTGCAGGGCGACGGGGGTGTGTTGAGCGCTCAACACGGTTGCCGCATCTGCTGCCAGAACATCCTGTTCGATATGCAGCGCGTGCAGATGATGCCGCTGACTCAGCGCCTGACCGCTGGCGACCAACGCCGGATCGTATTCAACGCAAGTCAGCTGTTGCCCGGCACCCAACAGGCGCCGGCCCAAATGCCCTTTGCCGGAACACCAGTCCAGCCAATGCGTCGGCTGCGAGGTGAAAGACAAACGACTGGCGAACGCTTCGATCTGCTGCCACTTGCGCCCCGGCACATCGACATTCAAGCGATGGCCTGCCGCTTCGAGCGCATGTCCTGGCAACTCACCGACCGCGCTCAGCTCAGCCGACAATGCCGCCAATGGGGCGAACGGCTCCGGCGCATCGAGGAGATCAGCAGGATGGTTATGCGCACGCTCTGCCTCTTCCAGCGATCGTCCGCGTAGCCACGAAGACAATTCGGGGTAGGCGGTTTCCCACGGTAGCGAAAGATGAGTGAACGGACGAGGTTTCCACAGCGCCTGATGCTCAATCAGAAAAGCATCCAGCGCGGTGAAACGGGCGAGTAGTTCCTCGCCCGTCAGCACGTGGGAAGTTTCAACGCCCTTGGCAGGCATCGACGCGCAGCCAGCGCTCCAGCAGCTTGAAGCCGCGCACCAGCACGTAGGACATCAGCAGATAGAACACGCCTGCGGCGAAGAAGATTTCCACCGGCAGGTAGGTGCGGGCGATGATCGTGCGGGCCATGCCGGTCAGTTCCAGCAGGGTCACGGTGCTCGCCAGCGCGCTGGCCTTGAGCATCAGGATGACTTCGTTGCTGTACGCCGGCAGGCCGATGCGCGCGGCACGCGGCAGCATGATGTAGAACATCGCTTTGGGTTTGGACATGCCCAGCGCCCGCGCCGCTTCGATTTCCCCGGGCGGAATCGCCTGGATCGCGCCGCGCAGGATCTCGGCGATGTACGCCGCGGTGTGCAGGGTCATGGTCGCGGTGGTACACCAGAACGGATCACGCAGGTACGGCCACAGGGCGCTGCTACGCACTGCATCAAACTGCGCCAGGCCGTAGTAGACGAGGAACAGTTGCACCAGCAACGGCGTACCACGGAAAAAGAAGATGTAGGCGTAGGGCAAGGCGCGCACGTACCACAGCTTCGAAGAGCGGGCGATGCCCAGCGGAATCGCCAGCAGCAGGCCGGCAATCACGGCAATCGCCACCAGCTCCAGGGTCAGGGTCGCGCCCTGCGCCAGTTTCGGCAGCCACTTGATGATCACTTCCCAGTTCATGAAGCGCTCCTCGCAAAGCCGCGACCGGCGCGTTTTTCCAGGAAGTGCATGCCGCTCATCGCCAGCACGGTGAGGCCCAGGTACATGACCGCGGCCACCAGATAGAAGGTGAACGGCTGTTTCGAGACGGTCACGCCGATCTGCGCGTGACGCATGATTTCTTCCAGGCCGATCACCGACACCAGCGCGGTGTCTTTCATCAGGATCATGAACAGGTTGCCCAGGCCCGGCAGGGCGATGCGCCACATCTGCGGCATGATCAGCTTGGTGAAGATCCGCCATTTCGACAGGCCCAGCGCCACGCCAGCTTCACGGTGGCCCTTGGGAATGGCGAGGATCGCGCCGCGGAATACTTCCGTTGCATAGGCGCCGAAGCACAGGCCCAGAGCAATTACGCCGGCGGCGAAGGCGCTGAGTTGCAGGTCGGGGTTACCGAAAAACTCACCGAGGCTGCGCATCAGGTTGACCGTACCGAAGTAGATCAACAGCACCCAGAGCAATTCCGGGACGCCACGCACCAGGGTCGAATAAGTGCCGCCAAGCCATTGCAGCGGCTTGTACGGGGAAGTCTTGGCCAAGGCGCCGAGCAGACCGAGTACCAGTCCCAGGCACAGGGCCGTCAGCGCCAGTTTGACGGTCATCAGCGCGCCGGCGGCGAGGGCCGGGCCGAATCCGTAGAGGTCGATAATCATGGATTTCTTTTCAAATCGGCAGGCAAGGCCGGGAGCCGGTGCCGTCGGATCACGGCGCCGGTCCCGCAGGTCAGATCAATAGATGCTGAACGGGAAGTACTTGTCGTTGATCTTCTTGTAGGTACCGTCGGCAACGATTTCCTTCAATGCAGCGTTCAGCTTCTCACGCAGCGGATCGCCTTTGCGCACAGCGATGCCGATCTTGTCGCTTTCCACGACCGGGTCACCTTTGAACTCGTAGTTCTTGCCGGCGTCGCTTTTCAGCCAGTCATAGTTGGCGTACTTGTCGGCGAGGATGGCATCGACACGACCGGAGGTCAGGTCCAGGTAGGCGTTTTCCTGGTTGTCGTAGAGTTTCACTTCGACGCCTGGCAGGTTGTCTTCCAGCCAGGTACCGGCCAGCGTCGCGCGCTGGGTACCGATGATCTTTCCTTTGAGCGAATCCTTGTCGGTTTTGAAGTCGACGTTTTTCGGCGCGATGAACTGCAGCTTGTTCGAGTAGTACGGGTCGGTGAAATCCACCGCGCCCTTGCGCTCGTCGGTGATCGACAGCGAGGAGACCAGGAAGTCGAACTTCTTGGCGTTCAGCGCAGGGATGATGCCGTCCCAGTCGGAGGTGACCACGGAGCATTCGACTTTCATCTTCGCGCACAGGGCGTCGCCGATGTCTTTGTCGAAGCCGACCACGTTACCGCTGGCATCTTTATTGTTGAACGGCGGGTAGGCCGCTTCGATGCCCATCTTCAGGGTCTCGGCCATAGCACCGGCGCTGAACGCGAGGGTGACGGCGGCGGCCAGGAAGACCTTTTTAAAATTCTGCATGCATGTTGCTCCGTTAGCGGTTGCTGGACATGAATTGTTTGCAGCGCGCCGAAAGCGGGTTGTCGAACACCTGCTGAGGCGATCCTTGCTCTTCCACCAGCCCCTGGTGGAGGAACACCACTTCGCTGGAGACCTGACGGGCAAAGCCCATTTCGTGGGTCACCAACAACATGGTGCGGCCTTCTTCGGCCAGTGCGCGGATGACATTAAGTACTTCCTGAACCATTTCCGGGTCAAGGGCGGAGGTAGGCTCGTCGAACAGAATCACTTTCGGCTGCATCGCCAGGGTGCGAGCGATGGCCGCGCGTTGCTGCTGACCACCGGACAGCTGCGACGGATACGCGTGGCGCTTGTCGGCGATGCCGACCTTGGCCAGCAGCGCTTCGGCGACTTCGATGGCTTCGGCCTTGCTCTGGCCGAGCACGCGGCGCGGGGCTTCGATGATGTTGTCGAGCACGCTCATGTGCGGCCACAGATTAAAGTTTTGAAACACAAAACCAATCTCGGAACGCAGGCGATTGATCTGCTTGCCGTCGGCAGCAACCAGTTCGCCATTCTTGGCGGGCTTGAGCTTGAGTTCTTCACCGGCCACCAGAATCTGGCCCTGGTGCGGGTTTTCCAACAGGTTGATGCAGCGCAGGAACGTGGACTTGCCGGAACCGGAGGAACCGAGGATCGAGATCACATCGCCGTCGCGGGCGGTCAGCGAGATGCCTTTGAGCACCTCAAGCTGTCCGTAGCGTTTGTGCAAGTTGCGGATTTCAAGCGCGGGCGTGGCCTCAGCCATGTGCGTTCCTCATATATGTTGCGCTCCTGCTGTTGGCGGGCCTTCCTGGCGAGGCGGCCAAGCTAGCATAGCGTTTCAATGGCAGCCAACAGCGCTACGGGCGGTAAGCGGATGGCGTGTGGCAGGTTGTCGCATCGGCACAGCAGACTGTCGCCCCATCAACAACCGAACGGGTGTTTGAACGTGCAAACCCGTGGGTGTTGCGTAAAAAAAGGCGCGATGTTGCCAGCTTTGGCGGGGTGTTGGAAGCGCTATCCGGCCGAACGTTCCTGAATCGCCCTTTTATTGTGCATCCCACACTTTTTCAGTGTGTTTCTGGTGCGCTCAATCGTCTGAAAAGTGAGTCGCAGGGTAACGCTCTGGCGAATTGCCATTAATTCCAAGGACTTGCGGTGACTGTCCGGTCGCGCGCAAAACCGCAGCCCAGATGAGTTTGAAACATTTTGGCGCATTTATTGCGTGCAGAATCTGGAACGCCCCGTTGGTTTCTTTTTACGAGAAGGAAAACCAGACCGGGCGGACGCAATCGCTTTCCTCGCAAAGGTAGTTCCGATGAGCAGTACCCCAAGCTCCAATGGCCTCGAACAGGGGCTCAAACCGCGTCATGTGACCATGTTGTCGATCGCCGGTGTTATCGGCGCCGGTCTGTTCGTTGGCTCCGGCCACGCTATCGCTGCCGCCGGCCCTGCCGTGCTGCTGGCTTACGCTGCCGCCGGTACCCTCGTGGTGCTGGTGATGCGCATGCTCGGTGAGATGGCTGTTGCTTCGCCCGACACCGGCTCGTTCTCGACTTACGCCGACCGTGCCATCGGGCACTGGGCCGGTTTCACCATCGGCTGGTTGTACTGGTGGTTCTGGGTGTTGGTGATTCCGCTGGAAGCCAACGCTGCCGCGACCATCCTCCATGCCTGGTTCCCGGGTGTAGGCATCTGGGCTTTTGCTCTGGTCATCACGATGCTGCTGACCATCACCAACTTGTTCAGCGTGAAGAATTACGGCGAGTTCGAATTCTGGTTTGCCCTGATCAAAGTGCTGGCGATCATCGGCTTCATCATCCTTGGTCTGGCAGCCATTTTTGGCTTCCTGCCGAACAGCCAGGTCAGCGGCGTTTCGCACCTGTTCGACTCCGGCGGCTTCCTGCCCAACGGCATGGGCGCGGTGCTGGGCGCGATCCTGACCACCATGTTCTCGTTCATGGGCACTGAAATCGTGACCATCGCGGCCGCGGAGTCGAAGAACCCGGGCAAGCAGATCTCCAAGGCCACCAATTCGGTGATCTGGCGGATTGGTTTGTTCTACCTCGTGTCGATCTTCATCGTCGTGGCCCTGGTGCCGTGGAACGATCCTACGCTGGCTAACCTGGGTTCCTACCAGACCGTGCTTGAGCGGATGGGTATTCCGAACGCGAAAATGATCGTCGACATCGTGGTGCTGGTCGCGGTAACCAGCTGCCTGAACTCGGCGCTGTACACCTCGTCGCGCATGCTGTTCTCCCTGGGCAAGCGTGGTGACGCGCCGGCCATGTCGACCCGCACCAACAAAAGCGGTACGCCTTACTGGGCAGTCATGTTGTCCACCGGCGCGGCGTTCCTCTGCACCTTCGCCAACTACGTGGCGCCGGCTGCGGTGTTCGAGTTCCTGCTGGCCAGCTCCGGCGCCATCGCGCTGCTGGTGTACCTGGTGATCGCGTTCTCGCAACTGCGCATGCGTAAACAACGCATGGCCCGCGGCGAGAAAATCGTCTTCAGCATGTGGCTGTTCCCGGGCCTGACCTACGCGGTGATCATCTTCATCGTCGCAGCCCTGACCATCATGCTGTTTCAGGAAGCCCATCGCGTGGAAATCCTCGCCACCGGCCTGCTGAGCCTGCTGGTGGTCGCTGCCGGCCTGCTGGTAGCACGCCGTCGCAAGCTGGAAAAACGTGGTGCGGTGGTGCTCAACTGATCCGTAGCGCGTAATGCAAAACGGCCGCTGTCAGTGATGACGAGCGGCCGTTTTTGTTGGTGAGCGGGTTTATTCGCTCTTTTCTTCTTCGGTATTCACCGACTTGCCGTAAGTATCCAGCGCAACCCCGAAATCGGTGATGAACTGCGGCTCGCTCAGCCAGGCCTGGGCGGTTTCGATGTCCATGCCGTCGGCCCACATGCGGTAGTCGATCAGCATGTCGGCGGCCAGGTGGGTGGCGGCCATGCCTTCGTTCTCGGCGTTTTCCATGTCCAGCAGCTCTGGATGGTCAACGATGATGAACGCCAGTTCGCGTAGCAGCGTCAGCAGCATCTCGTTGCGGCTGACGGCTTCGGCGTCGCGCATTTTGCTGAACATCGCCAGGGTGTATTCCGGGATCGGCTCGGCGAGATGGCCGAGGTCGTCGTCCTGTTCCAGTGGCTTACGGCCGACCATGCGGATCTGCTTGGCTTTGGCCTTGGCGCGTTTGGCGCGTTTCTGTTGCTTGTTCAGGGATGCCATGGGAACTCAGTTCTTCTGTTGGGTTTGTGCGGCGATCGCGTCGGACGCCGCCACATAGTCGGCCTGGAAGGCCGGGGATTCGATCCAGGCCAGCGCGCCGGCTTCGTCAGTCTCTTTCGACCACTGGCGATACTCGATCAGCGCGGCGAGGATGAAATCCATCGCGCCTTCTTCGCCTTCCTGCTCGTAAACCAGCTCCAGCAGCGGGTCTTCGAGGAACGCGGTGCACAGGGCTTGCTGGCTGATTTTCTCGGCGTCGATCATTTTCTTGAACAGCTCGGTCAGGTCCACCGACTCGAAATCGATGCGGTCATCGTTCGGGTCCAGCTCGACCGGCGCCTCGGCGCGTTTGGTGCGGTTCTGCTTGGCCTTGGTCTTGGCCCGGGCGGCGCGTTTTTGCTGCTTGTTGGCGGAGGCCATGGTGTGTTCCGTCGTGCGTTGATAGGGCTCAGCTGCGCGGCACTGTCCGCCCGGGTGTGTCGGGGGCCAGCTCGCCGGTTTGCAGCCAGGTCAGAGCGATGGACCATAGTGTGGCTTGGTATGCGCTGCGAAAAAAGGCGAAATGTCCGACTTGTTGTTCGCCGATGTCCTGCGGCTCGATGCGCAGGTGGGTTTTGTGCGCATGGCTGAAGTAGCCGAGCAGGCGTTCGATTGCTGGAACGGTGCCGTAGGGGTCGTCGCTGATGCTGATCGCCAAGGTCTCTGCGCGGACGTTGGCAAAGGGCAGCCGACCGGTTGCGCTCAGCAGTCGGCGGCCGCTCGGGCGCTGCTCGTAGCGCGCGGCAGGCGTGCTCCAGTCGCGTACGACGCCGGCGGGCGTGTCCTCCAGCCAGCCGAGGCGCTTGCCGGGGAAATAGCCACAGAAGCGCGTCAGCAGCGGCATCAGCAAATGCCATTTGCCGAACATGCGCCAACGGTGTTCAGGCGCATAGTCGCGCCAGTAAGCGAACTGCGCGCCGATCGTCACCAGCCGACGAATGACCTGCCCGGATTCGCCAAGCCCCGCCGCACAACCGCCGAAACTGTGGCCGACGACATCGATTGGCTGGCCGGGAAACTCCCGTTGCGCGCGCTTGAGCATCGCCTCGAAATCCAGCGCGCCCCAGTCGGTCCATGAGGCCTCCAGGCCTTTCAGGGTTGCCGGCCGCGATTCGCCAATGCCTCGGTAGTCGTAGGTGATCACGTCGAAGCCGTTGGCGAATAGATAATCGGCGAAGCGCGAATAGTGGCGGCAGCGTACCGAGGTGGCGGCGTTGATGATGACTACCGGGCGTTGCGCATCGGGCAGGGCGTGACGCCAGGTGAAGCCGCCAAGAACAAAGCCATCCTTCGCGGCCTCCGTGAAGGGGGCACCGTGCGCCGCAGTCAATATTGGCAACCTTGACTGCATATCCTGCATTGCGGGCGTGTCCTGACAGCTCATGGCTTTCTACCTCTGCGGGTAAGTTGCCAACGATAGTCTCGGCGCCGCCCGGCAACAATCCAGTGGGTTTATTCAGTCGATTGGATGAGCATGCGTTCTTCGATCAAGGCCTGTTCCCGATTGAGTTCTGCGCGTAATTCTTCCTCGCTCGGCAGTATCGTCTTGTAACTGCTGGCGAACAGTTGCTCATTGCCCTTGAGCATCGAGTAACGCGCGACCGAATCATTGCTCTCTGCACACAGAATGATCCCGACTGTCGGCTTGTCGCCTTCACTGCGCTTGAGCTCGTCGTACATGCGTACATACATGTCCATCTGTCCGACATCGCCGGCGCTGAGCTTGCCGCGCTTGAGGTCAATGATCACGAAGCATTTGAGCAGGTAGTTGTAGAACACCAGATCGATGTACAGATCGTCTCCATCGGTACTGATGCGTTGTTGCCGAGCTACAAAGGAAAAGCCTTTACCCAGTTCCAGGAGAAAGCCTTGCAGATGATCGATCAAGGCCTGTTCAAGACGACTCTCCCTGACCTTGCCGGCCGACGGCAGCCCAAGAAATTCGAGTATGACGGGGTCGCGAATGAATTCCCGAGGATGGGGTTTCATGGCTGCAATGTTGGTGGTGGCCTCTTCGATAACATCGGCTTTGTCTCGACTCATCAGCAGTCGCTCGTAGTAGAGCGTATTAATCTGGCGATCAAGGGCGCGGCTGGACCAGTTCAGGTTGGCGGTTTCTTCCACGTACCATTGACGCGCTTTTGCGCTTTCGACCCGCAGCAGTCTGCGATAGTGAGTCCAGCTCAATTCGAGACGCAGTGCGTCTCGAATTGGGAACAGCTGATAAAACAGGCGCATTTTCCGAAGATTGGTTTCATCAAACCCCTTCCCGAACTGCGCCGTCAGATCCTTCGCCAATAAAGCCAGCAACCGCTTGCCATACCCCGCACGCAGGGCGCCTTGCTGCTCAAACTCGACGATGTGCCGTCCTATCTGCCAGCAGGTTTGCACCTGAATCGTATCGACCGCACGCAGTACTTTTTGCCGTGCCTGGCGTATCAGTTCGCTCAACTCCCCCAGCAATGAATTGATTTTCGGGTCTTGCGTATCAGTAGGTTTTACCTGGTTCATCGAGTCTTCCGCATCAGTGGAAACAGACGCAAAAGCATGCCGAGATTCGCCGCTCGGAGATGTCGGGCGAGCCTGTATAGGCGGCAGGAAGAGGGGGTGGGTATTGCAGGACGTTGCCGATAAAAGGCATGTCAGTGAGTGATGGTCTGTAGTCCATTTCGTACACAGGCCAAGTTCCAATCAATCTAAAACGCGTGCTTCCCCGGCCGGATCAAATAAGGAGTAACGGTTGGGCTCTGCAGGAGCCCGGGAGTCGTCATCATGAAGCGCATTCTTTCACTCATGCTGCCAGTCATCGCGGTCGCTGTATTGGCTTTTCCTGCAATGCTGCAGGCGACCAGCCCTGAGCCCGTCGACAGCGCAGGCGTGCAGGCTCAACAGCAGCAGCAAAACGGCATCAACTACCTGTCCGGCGGGATTGGCGTTGATGAAGCAAAAGCCATTCAACAAACCACCGGTTACAACCTGCACATGACGTTCGCGGTGGGCGCGCATGACCAGTACACCGCTGATGTCGATGTGACGATTCAAAAGTCGCCTGGGCAAACCGTGCTGACCCTCAACCAAACGGGCCCGCTGGTCTTCGTGCAATTGCCACCTGGTAAATACACGGTAGTCGCCACTCGCAATGGCGAAACACGGCGTGACGTGACAGACGTTGGCAGCGGCACGGCACGTAATCTGGTGTTCCACTGGAATGACGCTGGATAACGTTGGGTGTATTGGAGAATCGAGGCGCGGGTACAATCCCGCGCCTTATGTTTTGTGATGCAGGAAGTGATGGTTTGAAAGGCATTTTGCGTATCGGCTCAGCGGTGAGCCTGGCTTTGCTGTTGGCAGGGTGTGGAACGATGATGGGACGCCTGAACGGTGATTCTGCAGAGCCGTACTACAAAGGTGTCGATGGGAACCTGCACTTGCTCGGCGTGAGAGGGGGAGACGGCATGCCCTCGGCGGTCATCTGCTACATGATGATCGTTTGCCCGCTGATTACCGTGGTATCGCTACCGGTAGACGCTGCGCTCGACACGGTTTTGTTGCCGGTCGATTACGTCAACACCCTCTGAGGCCGACCTCCATTTATCCCCGCGTACGCTTGCCCTTCTGCTTTTCGCTGGGCTCGTGCGCCATTCGGTAAATCCATAATCCGATCCAGCCGACGGCTATCAGGAATACCGTGCCGACGCACTGCGACACGATCTCGAACCAGTACATCCGGGGTTGTAGCGCGAGGGTGTAGGTCTGGCGTGGGCCCGATCGGTTCCAGGTGGTGATGGAGCCGCTGATCAAGCTGTGGACGATCAGGTAAATCGACGCGCCGATGAGGAAGGCGATCAGTGCGCCGACCAGCACCATCAGCCAGAATGAAACCCGGCTCTGGCGATAGGGCGGCGGATGGGGCAGGGGCACGCGGGTTCTTTTCTGGTTCATCGAATCGATGACCCTCTTCCATAAGGTGCGGTCAAAGTAGCGCGGATCGCCTTGGTTCGAAACCCGTCGCGCTTTTGGGCTGCGCCAAAGGGCTGGATTGAGCCGTCATCAAATCGCAGGCATAAAAAAACCCTGAATCTTGCGATTCAGGGTTTTCGGTATTTGGTGCCCAGAGACGGAATCGAACCGCCGACACGGGGATTTTCAATCCCCTGCTCTACCGACTGAGCTATCTGGGCAACGGGGCGCATTAAAAGGGTTTTTCGGATTTACGTCAACGACTTTTTCAAAATTTCTTAAATTAATTCCGTCGCTTACGATACGACCCCCGATTTTGCGTGTTTACTCCGCAGGCGGAACGTAGCCTTCGGCCTTGGCGTAATCCTCGCCGGAGAAGTACTTGTCCATTTCGCCCTGCAGATATTTGCGATCTTCAGCGTTCATCATGTTCAGACGCTTTTCGTTGATCAGCAGGGTCTGGTGCTTCTGCCAGTCAGCCCAGGCTTTGGCCGAGACGTGGTCAAAAATATCCTGACCTTTGGCGCCCGGGAATGGAGCGCGTTCCAGAGCGGGCAATTCTTCTTTGTACTTACGGCACATGATGGTGCGGGTCATGATGACTCTCCTGCATTCAATACGGCGGCCGCGCGTTCGAGCAAGGTTTTGACCGGGGCGGCGAGGCCCAGGCGCGGCGGGGTGGCGAGGTTATACCAGAGCCAGTCGGCCTCGGCCACGTGATGGCTGGCCTCCTGCACCTGAACCAGCCAGGGTTCGATGGACAGCTGGAAATGGCTGAAGGTGTGGACGAGGCTTGGCAGCGCCTGCTGCTCGCCCATTGTCAGCGAGTGCTGATCGGCCAGATGTTGCAGGTCGTCGAGGTCGTCGAGCTCCGGCAGGCTCCACAATCCACCCCACAGGCCGCTGGACGGGCGGCGATAAAGCAGAATCGCACCTTCACCATTGGCCAGCATCGGCATCAGCGTGCGTTTCTGCGGGATCGCCTTGCGCGGCTTGGGGATCGGGTAACGCGTCTCCAGGCCGAGCATGTGCGCTTCACAGCCCTTTTCCAGTGGGCACAGCAGGCAGCTCGGTTTGCTGCGGGTGCACAGCGTGGCGCCGAGATCCATCATCGCCTGGGTGTAGGCGTTGACTCGATCATGCGGCGTGAAACGCTCTGCGGCGGCCCACAGCTGCTTGGCGACCTTCGGCTCACCCGGGTAGCCCTCCTGCGCGGTGAAGCGCGCCAGAACGCGTTTGACGTTGCCGTCGAGGATCGGCGCGCGCAGGCCCATGCTGATACTCGCGATGGCGCCGGCGGTGGACAGGCCGATACCCGGCAGGTCCGTGAGCTTTTCGACGTCCCGCGGAAATTCGCCGCCGTACTGGCTGACGACGATCTTCGCCGTCTTCTGCAAATTGCGCGCGCGGGTGTAGTAACCCAGGCCGGTCCACAGGTGCAGCACTTCGTCCTCCGGCGCCTCGGCCAGCGCTTGAACCGTCGGCAGCGCGGTCATGAAGCGGTCGAAGTAATTGAGCACGGTGCTGACCTGGGTCTGCTGCAACATGATCTCCGACACCCACACCCGATACGGGTTGATGTCTTGCTGCCAAGGCAAATCGTGGCGGCCGTGGCGGTCGAACCATTCCAGCACCGCCGTGGAAAACTGCTCCGCTCTCATCGCTTGAACAGCCCCTTCAATGCGTTTTTCAGTTCCGGGCTGACCTTGTCGCCGAGTTTTTCATCGATCTTTTCGCTGAGCTTGTCACCGGCCAGTTTGGTCGCGACCTGACCCAGGCGTTCGTTGTCCACGCGGCAAGCCTTGGCCCCCAGTTCCAACGGACCACGGCAGCGCAGCGGCCATTCGATGCCGACGAATTTCTCGCCGACCTGACAGGCCGGATCCGGCATGGCGCTGGTGTCACCTTCAACGATGATGCCGACGCGGTAATCCATGCCCAGCACGCGCAGGTCGATGTCGCCGTCACCGTTGACGGTCATGCCCGGGATGCGCACTTTCAGGTCCGGGTTGCTGGCGACGCCGTTGCGCAAGGTCAGATTGCCCTTGAGTTCCTGGAACGGCGTGTCCTTGCCCCGTGGTTCGCCACTGAGGGTTTTGCGGTTAAGGGTGGCGATGCCTTTGCACAGTTGCTGTTCAAGGTTGGCGTTGAGCAGCACGCCGTTGTTGATCACGAAACTGGCGTTGCCGTTGAGGGTTTCGATCAGCGCCTGCTGGCTGTTGCCGCTGCCGGTGAGGTTGCTGGTCAGTGTGACCAGACCTTTGACCGGCGGGTTCTTGCCCTGGCTTTCGAGGATTTTCTCGGCCGGCACGCGGTTGATTTTGGTCTGCAGGTTCAGCACCGGCGCACTCGGGCGCACGTCGAGGGTGCCCTTGGCTTCGAAGTCGCCGTTGTACAGGCCACCGCGCAGACTTTCCAGGGTCAGCAGGCCGCCCTGGCCGGTGGCCTTGAGTGCGGCGTTCTGGATCGGCAGTTTGTCGAGGGTCAGTTGGCCGAAGCTCAGGTCGGCATCGACGTCGAGTTTGGCCAGACGCTCGACCGGCAACAAACGTTCGGTACTCCAGGCGCTTTTGCTTGGTTTGTCCGGCAGCGGCGTGGAACCGGCACCGGCCATGGCATCGGCTTCGGTGCTGGCGACTTCGGCCTGACGCACTTGCGTGGCGTTTTTCGCCTTGTCCGATTTCGGCGGCAGGTAGCGGTCGACGTCGAAAGTGTCAGCCTTGAGGATCGCCCGCAGCGACTGTTTGGCGAAATCTTCCACGGCAATACGCCCGCTGAAGCTGCTGTCGTCGAGTTTCAGGTTGATGTTGTCGAAGGCGAC
The DNA here is from genome assembly GCF_017491705.1 of Pseudomonas sp. 86_A. Taxonomy (NCBI): domain Bacteria; kingdom Pseudomonadati; phylum Pseudomonadota; class Gammaproteobacteria; order Pseudomonadales; family Pseudomonadaceae; genus Pseudomonas; species Pseudomonas sp. 86_A. Next base: position 223,652 of record NZ_JAFGYS010000012.1, read on the forward strand.
GCTGGTTGGCGTTGCAGCCACGCGGCTGACCAGCTCGACCTTGCTCAGGCTGCCGGGCGCCATGGCTGGCAGTGTCTGGCCGATGCTGTCGACGAATTTCGCCAGATCGAACTGGGCGATCGAGAGGCCGCCAGTGATCTGCGGGGTCTTGTCGAGGTCGTTGGCCTTCAGCTCACCCAAGGCGCGCAACTGGTTGGCGGAAATCTTGATCCCGGTCCATTCGGCGACGTTCGCGGCTTTGTCGAGCAAGACCTGGCCTTGAGCGGAGAAGGTCATGGTCTTGCCTTGCAGCGGATCGCCAGTCAGCTCACCAGACAATTTCATGTCTTCGAACTTGTAGCGTTGCAGGGCGCGCTCGATGCGCAACTCGCCATTGAGTTCGGTACGCACGCGCAGCACCGGCTGATTGGTGCTGAGGAACGCCGTGGCTTTCAGCGGAATATTGGTCGAATCGTGCACTGCCCCCGTGCTCAGCTGGATGCTTTCGGCGCTGTATTGCTTGCCGGTCTGCTCGTCGTTGTATTCAACGCGGGCGTTGTTGACGGTCAGGCTGTCGATGTCGAGGCGGATCGGCTGCGGCGGTTTTTCCGGCTGGGCGGTGGCCTCTGCAACCGGTGCGCTGGTTGGCGCCGGGCTGCCGGCAGGCGTGGCGGGCGGCGGCAGCTTACCGATGTCTTCCCAGTTGCCGTGGCCGTTCTTGTCACGCTTCAGACGCAGATTCAGGCCTTCGACACGCACGTCGCTCATCTGCACTTCGCGGCGCAACAGTGGCAGCACGCGCACGGACAGGCCGAGCATCTGCAGGTCGGCATACGGTTCGGTCGGATTGATCAGCGTGGCGACGCTGGCTTCGTGCAGTTCCAGACCGAGCCACGGGAACAGGCTCCAGCCGATATCGCCATTGAGCGTCAGCTCGATGTGGGCCTTGTCGCGGGCTATCTGGCGAATCTCGTCTTTGTAGTCGTTGGGATCAAAGAGGTGGGTCAGGGCGAAGCCCGCCGCCACAATAATCAGCAACAGCCCGAGAAGTACCAGACCCAGGATTTTGCCGAACGCTTTCATGGGCGAGTCCTTGTAGTTAGTCGAATTCGTAATTTAGCCGGGGAGTATAGCGCTGCATCTGCCCGATTCGGCGCGCCGTCATGTCGCGATGACTTGCAGCGGCACGTGCAGTTTGGCCGCGAGCGCCTGCGCTTCAAGCTGTCCGGCAGGTGCCAGCAAGCGCAGTTGCGCACCCGCTTGCGACGCCATTTTTTGTGCTTGGTTCACCAGCCGCTCGGCCACGCCACGGCGTCGGGTGACTTTTCGCACACACAAATGGGACAAGTACCAAACGCTGTCGTGCCTTGTCAGTCGTGCTGCACCGAGCAGTCGATCATTGAAACGTCCTGCAATCAAAGACCCGTCAGCCAGGCTGCTTTCGATCAGTTGAGTGTCTCCGCAATACGGTGCGAACAGCCATTGCGGGGCGTCCCGATAGATTTTCTGCAGATCCTGTTGATCCTGATGACTGGCGTCTTCAAGCGTTTGAACGATGACAGGCATGATTTTCCCGTTTGTAAGGCCCTGTGCAGGCGCTGCCGCGGGCTGCGATCTTTTGATTTTGCTTTTTCGAACAAGGTCAAAAGATCGCAGCGTTGCGCAGTTCCTGCAGGTGAAGAGATCAGGTGACACGAAAAAGGTGATGTCAGTTTGGTTCTTCTGTCACGTGCAAATGGTAACCTTCGCCAGTTCGTCCGTCCTTCTGCGACTTAACGTCGCGCCTTCAAGGAGCTTCACCTAAAAAACGGTCATGCCTGCGTGCATCAAGGCCGAGGGTGAACAGTGGCTGGCGAACCATACTAATAATTGGGGGATACACAATGAGCACAAGCATCACGGCGGGCGGCCTGCAAGCCGACCAGCCTGGGTTCCTGTCCAAGGAACGCATCATCGCCAAGCCCGGTTTCAACCGCTGGCTGGTTCCACCGGCCGCTCTGGCCATCCACCTGTGCATCGGCATGGCTTACGGCTTCTCGGTGTTCTGGTTGCCGCTGTCCAAGGCGCTGGGCGTCACCGCTCCGGTGGCTTGCGCACCGGACATGAGCTTCATCGCACAAGTGTTTTCGTCGCAATGTGACTGGCCGATCTCGATGCTCGGCTGGATCTACACCCTGTTCTTCATCTTCCTCGGTTGCTCTGCAGCGATCTGGGGCGGCTGGCTCGAACACGCCGGGCCACGCAAGGCCGGTGTGGTATCGGCACTGTGCTGGTGCGGCGGTCTGCTGATCTCGGCGTTGGGTATTTATACCCACCAGATCTGGCTGATGTGGATCGGCTCCGGGGTGATCGGCGGTATCGGTCTGGGCCTGGGCTACATCTCGCCGGTCTCGACCCTGATCAAGTGGTTCCCGGACAAGCGCGGCATGGCGACCGGCATGGCGATCATGGGCTTCGGCGGTGGTGCAATGGTTGGTGCACCGCTGGCGACTGCGCTGATGAGTCACTTCGCTTCGCCGACCGGTGTCGGCGTGTGGCAGAGCTTCGTGGCCATGGCGGCGATCTACTTCGTGTTCATGATCGGTGGCGCTCTGGCTTACCGTGTGCCGCCAACCGGCTGGAAGCCTGAAGGCTGGACCGCTCCGGCGAAAAAAGCCTCGAACGCGATGATCACTCACCGTCACGTGCACGTGAATGTGGCGTGGAAAACCCCGCAATTCCGTCTGGTGTGGCTGGTGCTGTGCCTGAACGTGTCTGCCGGTATCGGCATTCTCGGCATGGCCTCGCCACTGCTGCAGGAAGTGTTCGGCGGCAAGCTGCTGGGCGTTGACGTGCCGTTCGGTCAACTGGACGCCGGGCAACTGGCTTCGATCGCTGCGATCGCTGCCGGTTTCACTGGTCTGCTGAGCCTGTTCAACATCGGTGGCCGCTTCTTCTGGGCTTCGTTCTCGGACTACCTGGGTCGCAAAAACACCTACTTCGTGTTTTTCGCCCTTGGTTTTGCCCTGTACGCGCTGATCCCGAACATGGGCCATTTGGGCAACGTTGCGCTGTTCGTGGCGGCGTTCTGCATCATCCTGTCGATGTACGGCGGTGGTTTCGCGACCGTTCCGGCGTATCTGGCCGACCTGTTCGGTACGCAAATGGTGGGCGCGATCCACGGTCGTCTGTTGACTGCCTGGGCGGCGGCCGGTGTGCTCGGTCCGGTGCTGGTCAACTACCTGCGTGAGTATCAGTTGAGCATCGGCGTTGAACGCGCTGCCGCTTACGACATCACCCTGTACATCCTCGCCGGCTTGCTGGTGCTGGGTTTCCTGTGCAACCTGCTGGTGCGTCCGGTGGCCGACAAATACTTCATGACTGACGCTGAACTGGCTGCCGAGCAGGCGCTGGGTCACGACAAAGGTGCTGACGCCAGCACCGTGCTGGAGTGGAAAGCCGCGCCGGGCACCAAGCCGCTGGCGATCGCCGCGTGGCTGGTGGTGGGTATTCCGTTGGCGTGGGGTGTGTGGGTGACCCTGCAAAAGACGGCGGTACTGTTTCACTAAGTAAGCTGTAAAACGCAGTACCCCTGTAGGAGTGAGCCTGCTCGCGACAGCGGTCTGACAGTCACAGAAATGTTGACGGTGAGGCCCACATCGCGAGCAGGCCCACTCCTACAGTTGTTTTGGGGTGCCTGTAATGGCTTGTATGGACATGTCTACCCGCGACAGCCGGGGCTTCTGTCCGTCAGCCATATCACGTCTCGTGTTTCTGTTTCGGCCCCGCGTGCCTATAATGGCTGCCTTTTTCGCCCAATGATTTTGCGGAGCTGGTGATGGCCGAACGTAAGGCGTCTGTCGAGCGCGACACTCTGGAAACCCAGATCAAAGCCTCGATCAACCTTGATGGCACCGGAAAGGCCCGATTCGATATCGGAGTTCCTTTTCTTGAGCACATGCTGGATCAGATTGCCCGTCACGGGTTGATCGACCTGGATATCGAATGCAAGGGCGATCTGCATATCGACGACCACCATACCGTGGAAGACGTCGGTATCACCCTCGGCCAGGCCTTCGCCAAAGCCATCGGCGACAAGAAAGGCATCCGTCGCTACGGCCACGCCTACGTGCCGCTCGATGAAGCGCTGTCGCGCGTGGTGATCGACTTCTCCGGCCGCCCAGGCCTGCAGATGCACGTGCCGTACACCCGCGCCACCGTGGGCGGTTTCGACGTCGACCTGTTCCAGGAATTCTTCCAGGGCTTCGTCAACCACGCACTGGTCAGCCTGCACATCGACAACCTGCGTGGCACCAACACCCACCACCAGATCGAAACCGTGTTCAAGGCTTTCGGCCGCGCCCTGCGCATGGCTGTGGAGCTGGATGAGCGCATGGCCGGGCAAATGCCATCGACCAAAGGCGTTCTGTAATGCAGACGGTTGCAGTTATCGACTACGGCATGGGCAACCTGCACTCGGTGGCCAAGGCCCTCGAGCACGTCGGCGCCGGCAAGGTGCTGATCACCAGTGATGCGGACGTGATCCGCGAAGCCGACCGCGTGGTATTTCCCGGGGTTGGCGCGATTCGCGACTGCATGGCGGAGATCCGTCGCCTCGGTTTCGACTCGCTGGTGCGTGAAGTCAGCCAGGATCGTCCGTTCCTCGGTATCTGTGTCGGCATGCAAGCCTTGCTCGACACCAGCGAAGAGAACGACGGCGTCGATTGCATCGGCCTGTTCCCGGGCGCGGTGAAGTTCTTCGGCAAAGACCTGCATGAAGACGGCGAACACCTGAAAGTCCCGCACATGGGCTGGAACGAAGTGCAGCAGAAGGTCAGCCACCCGCTGTGGCACGACATTCCGGACCTGGCGCGTTTCTACTTCGTGCACAGCTACTACATCGCCGCCGCCAACGCGCGGCAGGTGGTCGGCAGCGGTCATTACGGGGTCGATTTCGCTGCAGCGCTGGCCGATGGCTCGCGTTTCGCCGTGCAGTTCCACCCGGAGAAAAGCCATACCCATGGCCTGCAGCTGCTGCAGAACTTCGCTGCGTGGGACGGTCGCTGGTAAATGGCTGCCAAGAAGTCCAAGCCGCCGATCCTGACCCTCACTCCCGAACAGGAGAACGAGGCCAACCGCAAGATCCAGCGGTTCATGGAGGATCGTTTCGAACTCGACCTGGGTTCGTTCGAAGCGGCGGAAATTCTTGAGCTGTTTACCCGCGAAATTGCTCCGCACTATTACAACAGGGCGATTTTCGATGTGCAGACCCACCTCAAAGAGCGGTTTGAAAGCATCGAAAGCGACCTGTGGGCGCTCGAGAAAAACTGATTTCCGAGCCAAGCTGAACATTCAAATTTGAAGGTTTGCCAGATGCTGATTATTCCCGCTATCGATCTTAAAGACGGTGCCTGCGTACGTCTGCGCCAGGGCCGCATGGAAGATTCCACAGTGTTCTCCGATGACCCGGTGAGCATGGCTGCCAAGTGGGTGGAGGGCGGCTGCCGCCGTCTGCATCTGGTCGATCTGAATGGCGCGTTCGAAGGCCAGCCGGTCAACGGCGAAGTCGTCACCGCGATCGCCAAGCGCTACCCGGACCTGCCGATCCAGATCGGCGGTGGCATCCGTTCGCTGGAAACCATCGAGCACTACGTCAAGGCTGGCGTGAGCTACGTGATCATCGGCACCAAAGCGGTGAAAGATCCGGCGTTCGTCGCTGAAGCCTGCCGCGCGTTCCCGGGCAAAATCATCGTCGGTCTGGATGCCAAGGACGGTTTCGTCGCCACCGATGGCTGGGCTGAAATCAGCACCGTGCAAGTGATCGATCTGGCCAAGCAGTTTGAAGCCGACGGCGTGTCCTCGATCGTTTATACCGACATCGCCAAAGACGGCATGATGCAGGGCTGCAACGTACCGTTCACCGCTGCGCTGGCTGCGGCCACCAAAATCCCGGTGATTGCCTCCGGCGGCATTCACAACCTGGGTGACATCAAGGCGCTGCTCGACGCCAAGGCACCAGGCATCATCGGCGCCATCACCGGCCGGGCGATCTACGAAGGCACTCTCGACGTCGCCGAAGCGCAAGCTTTCTGCGACTCGTATCAAGGCTGAGGACTGACCATGGCGCTGGCCAAACGCATCATCCCTTGCCTGGACGTGGACAACGGCCGGGTCGTCAAAGGTGTGAAGTTCGAAAACATCCGCGACGCCGGTGACCCGGTGGAAATCGCCCGTCGCTATGACGAGCAGGGTGCCGATGAGATTACCTTCCTCGACATCACCGCCAGCGTCGATGGCCGCGACACCACGCTGCACACCGTCGAGCGCATGGCCAGCCAGGTGTTCATCCCGCTGACCGTGGGCGGCGGCGTGCGCACCGTGCAGGATATTCGCAACCTGCTCAATGCCGGTGCGGACAAGGTCTCGATCAACACCGCAGCGGTGTTCAACCCGGAGTTTGTCGGCGAAGCCGCGCAGCATTTCGGTTCGCAGTGCATCGTCGTCGCCATCGATGCGAAAAAGGTCTCCGGCCCGGGTGAAACCCCGCGCTGGGAAATCTTCACCCACGGCGGGCGCAAGCCGACCGGCCTCGACGCTGTCGAGTGGGCGAAGAAAATGGAAGGCCTCGGTGCTGGTGAAATCCTGCTGACCAGCATGGACCAGGACGGCATGAAAAACGGCTTCGACCTCGGCGTGACCCGTGCCATCAGCGATGCGCTGGGCATTCCGGTGATCGCTTCCGGCGGCGTCGGCAACCTGCAGCATCTGGCCGACGGCATCCTCGAAGGCCACGCCAGCGCGGTACTGGCGGCGAGTATTTTCCACTTCGGCGAATACACCGTGCAGGAAGCCAAAGCGTATATGGCCAAACGCGGCATCGTGATGCGCTAAACCGTACAGGCCAGTGGACAGCATGGCGTACCCAAGGCACTCTTGGGCACGCCATGGATTCCGGTAGCCCGACATGATCAAACGCCTGCTTCTTGTTCTCGCCAGCGCTTCTGTGTTGCTGCTCAACACGGCCCGCGCCGAAAACAGTCCCGACACCGATCTGGTGCTCCTTACCGAAAACTTCCCGCCGTACAACATGGCGAAAGACGGCAAGAACTTCGCCAAAGGCGAGAACATCAATGGCATTGCCGCCGACATCGTGCGTGAGATGTTCAAGCGTGCGGGGCTCAGCTACAGCCTGACGTTGCGCTTCCCTTGGGAGCGGGTTTACAAGCTGGCGCTGGAGAATCCCGGTTACGGTGCCTTCGTGATGGCGCGGCTGCCGGATCGCGAAAACCTGTTCAAATGGGTCGGCCCCATCGGGCCGGACGACTGGGTCATGTTGGCCAAGGCCGACAGCAAGATCATCCTCGACACCCTCAATGACGCCCGCAAATACAAGATCGGCGCCTACAAGGGCGACGCGATTGCCGAGACGCTGACCAAGCAAGGCTTGAAGCCGCTGGTGGTGCTGCGCGATCAGGACAACGCGAAAAAACTGGTCAACGGCCAGATCGACCTGTGGGTCACCGGCGACCCGGCCGGGCGCTACCTGGCAAGACAGGACGGCGTGACCGGGCTCAAGACCGTACTGCGCTTCAACAGCGCCGAGTTGTACCTGGCGCTGAACAAGAACGTGTCGGACGAGACGGTGAAGAAGCTGCAGGCAGCGCTGGACCAGATGCGCAAGGACGGCGTGGTGGACGAGATCATGGGCCGGTATCTCTGAGGCCTGAGCTTCACCTGATACACATGTGGGAGCGGATGTTGCCGGGTCAGCGGTACACGCCATCCTTGCCGTGAGCAGCCGTCGCGCGATTGCTGCGCACGCTGATCATCTGCTTGACGTCGATCCACTCAATCCCCTGGGACTTGAGCTTCGGTAATTCGCGCTCCAGCACCGCCAGTGTCTGCGGATACGGGTGGCCGATCATCACCGCCGAGCCCTGCTTGCGCGCCAGGCTGATCGCGGTCTGCAACTGAGTGTAGATCGCCGCTTCGGTGCGCTCGTCATCGAGGAACACATCCCGCGAGACGCTCGCCAGATCGATCTTCTGCGCCTGTTGCGCAGCCACGGTCTGTGCACTGGTGCGGCTGTCGACGAAGAACTTGTGCCGGCGCTGCAGCTCACCCATCAGCCAGGCCATCGCCACCGGTTGCGCGGTCATGCGGCTGCCCATGTGGTTATTGATGCCGGCGGTGTAGGGCACCCTTTTGAACGCGGCGTCGAGGCGCTTTTCCAGCTCTTCGAGCGGCAGCTCGGGGTGCCAGGCATACGGGCCGGTGGCCGGGTCCATGGGCATGTGCAGGATCACGATCTTGCCGGCGCGATGGGCTTCGCGGGCAAATTCAGCGGCATGTGGGGTGTCGGGCATGATCGCTGTGGTCACCGGGCCGGGCAGGGCCAGTACGCGGCGATCCCGGGGCAGGTTTTGCCCCAGGTCGTCGATGATCAGCGTCAGGTAGGCTTTTTGCGCAGTGGTTGTGGCGGGCTCTGCATGAGCAGCACCCGCCAGACAGCACAGCAGGACCAAGAGCAAACGCAGCGACATCCTCAACGACCGGAGGTGATGCTCAGCCCTTTGAGCAGGCTCAGGGCCTGGGCCAACTGGTAATCGTCATCCTGCGGCATGGCCTTCGGCTTGGCGCCGGAACCGGTCGGTTTGTCCGCGCCACCGTTGCCGTTGCCCAGGTGACCTTGCAGGTCGGCTTCCTTGAAGTAGTCGCCGTCCGCCTCGTTGGTGATCTTCGCCTTGCGCACCTCGATGTCCGGGACGATGCCCTGAGCCTGGATCGAGCGGCCGTTCGGCGTGAAGTACAGTGCCGTGGTGATCTTCAGTGCGCGGTCGTTGTTCAGCGGCAGCACGGTCTGCACCGAGCCTTTGCCGAAACTGGTGGTGCCCATGACCACGGCGCGTTTCTGATCCTGCAGGGCGCCGGCGACGATTTCCGAGGCCGAGGCGCTGCCACCGTTGATCAGCACGACCATCGGCACCGCTTCGCTTTCGTCCTTGCCGGTGGCGGAGAAGCGCAGCTCGGAGTTGGCGATCCGGCCTTTGGTGTAGACGATCAGACCCTTCTTGATGAAGTGGTCGACCACTTCCACGGCGGCTTGCAACACGCCGCCCGGGTTGTTGCGCAGGTCGAGGATGATGCCGTTGAGCTTCTTGCCGTTGTCCTTGCGCAGCTTGGCCAGGGCCTTGGAGACTTCTTCGCCGGTCTTGACCTGGAACTGGGTGATGCGGATGTAGCCATAGCCCGATTCCAGCAGCTGCGCCTTGACGCTCTTCACTTGAATCACGGCGCGGGCCAGGGTCACGTCGAACGGCGTGCCGCCGTCACGGACCAGGGTCAGGGTGATTTTCTGGCCGATCTTGCCGCGCATCTTGTCCACGGCTTCGGTCATGGTCTGGCCGCGAGTCGGCTGACCGTTGATTTTGACGATGAAGTCACCGGCCTGAATGCCGGCCTTCGACGCCGGAGTGTCGTCGATTGGCGACACGACCTTGATGAAGCCGTCTTCGGACCCGACTTCGATGCCCAGGCCGCCGAATTCGCCGCTGGTGCTTTCCTGCAGCTCGGTGAAGTCTTCAGGGCCGAGATAAGCGGAGTGCGGATCGAGGTTGCTGAGCATGCCCTTGATCGCGTTTTCCAGCAGGGTCTTGTCGTCCACCGGCTCGACATAGGCGGCCTTGATCCGATCCATCACCTCGGCAAAGGTGCGCAACTCTTCCAGCGGCAACGGAGCCTTGGCGGTCGCGGCAGTGCCTGCCGGAGCGACGGCCGGGGCCGGTTGAGCAGCGAACGCCAGAGGCGCGCCGATCACCAGGGCGATCGTCAGGGCCAGCGAGGTAAGGCGGGACAAATGCAGCATGTCGAACGAACTCCTGAATTAGGCGACGCGCTTATCCTTGCGCGTGACACCATTGCGCCGGATCACTCGGGTGACCCTGCTGACGAATTGCGAAATACAGCGCGGGTGTGTCCTGACCGCCACTGTTACCCACAGTGGAAATCGACTCACCGGCTTTTACCACGTCACCGGCCGACTTGAGCAGCGTCTGGTTGTGACCGTAAAGACTCAGATAACCATTGCCGTGGTCGAGGATCACCAGCAGCCCGGCACCGCGCAACCAGTCGGCGAACACCACGCGCCCGCCGTGCACGGCATGCACCTGGCTGCCGGCGGCGGCGCTGATCATCACGCCATCCCACTTGGTGCGGGCATCGTCGCCACGGCTTTCGCCGAAGCGTGCCAGCAATCGACCATCAACCGGCCACGGAAGTTTTCCCCGGGTTGCAGCAAAAGGGCCACCGAAGGTCTCGCCGCTGCTGGAAACCAGCGCGCCTGGCGTTGATCTGACCGGTTTTCGTGGGGCGTCGCTGGTATCAGCCTGCGCCTCACGCAAACGCTTTTTTTCCGCTTCCTGCTGGGCGATCAGCGCTTTCTGCCGCGCTTCTTCTGCCTCACGGGCCTGGCGGGCCAGGGTTTCTTCAATGGTTTTAAGGACTTTAGACAGGTCTGCCTGATCCTGCTCGCGGGCGGCCAGTTTCTGGTCGCGGGCTTTCACGTCATCGTTGAGCTTGGCGAGGACTTGCTGGCGTTCCTTGCGAACTTTTTCCAGCTCGTCGCGCTGGCTGTCGAGGCTGCTTTTCTGCACCAGCAATTGCGCCTGCTGCATGGCGATGTCTTTTTCGACATTGGCCAGTTGGCGCAGGGTTTCGTTGAAGTTCTTCAGCTGCTCCAGGCGGGCCTGGCTCAGGTAATCGTAATAGGTCAGGGTGCGGGCGAATTTCTCGGGATTCTGCTGGTTGAGCAGCAGCTTGAGGTATTCCTGACGGCCGTTCTGATAGGCCGCGCGGGCCTGGATGGCGATCAATCGCTGTTGTTCAGTGCGCGCGCTCTGGAGTTTTTTTTTCTCCGCATCGAGCCGCTGCAGCTCGGCTTCGCTTTTCTTCAGCTCTTTTTGCAGGGCATCGACCTGCTTCTCGAGCTTGCCCATCTCGGTTTCAGTGCCCTTGAGCTCTTTCTGCACGCCGGATTTTTCTTCCTGCAGCTTGCCCAGCAGCTTTTTCAGCTCGGCAATGTCCTGACGCGTGGCATCCAACTGCTGTTGGGTTTGCGCGCGCTCGTCAGCGAAGGCCGGTTGGAGCAGGCAGGTCAGAGCGAGGGCGATCAGGACGCGGAGCATAGAGGCGGGCGGCACCAGGGTAATGGACGGCCTAGTATGCCCGCCCGAGGCTGCAAAAAAAACGCCCAATTGGGGCTGTGTGATAACTGGCTGTAGATACAGCTGAAAATAATCTTTGAAACCACCATAAACAAATGTAGGAGTGAGCCTGCTCGCGATGGCGTTCTCACATTCAACAGAGTAGTTGACTGTCAGATTGCTATCGCGAGCAGGCTCACTCCTACAGGGTTTTGCGGTGTTTTATGGATTCGGGTCAGACCAGAATCGAAGTCCCCGTCATTTCCGCCGGTTTTTCCAGGCCCAGCAGCATCAGCATGGTCGGCGCCACGTCCGCCAGTACGCCGCCTTCGCGGACCTTGAGGTCACGCTTGCCGACGTAAATGAACGGCACCGGTTCGGTGGTGTGCGCGGTGTGCGCCTGGCCGGTGGAGGCGTCGGACATCTGCTCGACGTTGCCGTGGTCGGCGGTGATCAGCGCTTCGCCGCCGACCTTCTCCAGTGCCTCGACGATGCGCCCGACGCAGGTGTCCAGGCATTCCACAGCTTTTACCGCAGCGTCGAACACGCCGCTGTGGCCGACCATGTCGCCGTTGGCGTAGTTGACCACGATCACGTCGTAACGCTGGTGTTCGATGGCATCGACGATGCGGTCTGTGACTTCCGGTGCGCTCATTTCCGGTTGCAGGTCGTAGGTGGCGACTTTCGGCGACGGGATCAGGATGCGCTCTTCGCCCGGGAACGGTTCTTCACGGCCGCCGGAGAAGAAGAAGGTCACGTGCGCGTATTTCTCGGTTTCGGCGATGCGCAGCTGGGTTTTGCCGTTCTTCGCCAGGTAGTCGCCGAGCACGTTTTCCAGGCTGCCGGCGGCGAAGGCCGATGGCGCAGGGATGCTGGCGGCGTATTGGGTCAGCATGACGAAGCCGGCCAGTTTTGGCTGGCGCGCGCGCTCGAACTCCTTGAAATCGTCTTCGACGAACACGCGGGTCAGCTCACGGGCACGGTCGGCGCGGAAGTTCATGAACACCACGGCGTCGCCGTCTTCGACCTTGACCGGCTCGCCGATGGTGGTGGCCTTGACGAATTCGTCGCTCTCGCCACGGGCGTAGGCGGCGTCGAGGCCTTCCTGGGCGGTGGCTGCGTTGAATTCGGCGTTACCGTCGACGATCAGGTTGTAGGCTTGGGATACGCGGTCCCAGCGGTTGTCACGGTCCATCGCGAAGTAGCGACCGACGATGCTGGCGATGCGGCCCTTGCCGAGCGCCTGGAAGGTCGCGTCGAGCAGCTCGATCGACGAAGTGGCGCTTTTCGGCGGCGTGTCGCGACCGTCGAGGAAGGCGTGCAGGTAGATTTTCTCGGCGCCGCGCTTGAAAGCCAGTTCGGCCATGGCGACCAGGTGATCCTGGTGGCTGTGCACGCCGCCATCGGACAGCAGGCCCATGAAGTGCACGGCCTTGCCGGCTGCCACGGCTTTATCCACAGCGGCGCAGATGGTCGGGTTTTCAAAGAACTCGCCGTCGCGGATCGCTTTGGTCACGCGGGTGAAGTCCTGATACACCACGCGCCCGGCGCCGAGGTTCATGTGGCCGACTTCGGAGTTGCCCATCTGGCCGTCCGGCAGGCCGACGTCCATGCCGCTGCCCGAGATCAAGCCGTTCGGCACGCTGGCCCACAGGCGATCGAGTACCGGCTTCTTCGCCGCATACACGGCATTGGATTCGTGGCTGTCACTGTGACCGAAGCCGTCGAGAATCATCAGGACCAAAGGTTTAGGCGTGGTAGTCATGGAATCCACTCGTGGCTAATAAAGAAGAGGGCGATGGAAAAGGGAGTGGCAGTTTAAAGCCAAGTTCAATCCACGTCACCGCCGGACGGGGTTTGGCCCTCCATAGCGGCTGTGTATACTGGCCGACATTTTAACGCCCTGGAACCTCCTTCGATGGTTGCTCACCTGATTGAATTTGCCACTAACCACTACATTCTTGTCGGTATCTTCGTCGTACTGCTGGCCCTGCTGCTGGCGCACACGATGCAGGGCGGCGGTAAAAGCCTGAGCACCGGCGAACTGACCGCACTGGTCAACAAGGACGCGGGCGTCGTGGTGGATATCCGTCCAACGAAGGATTTCGCTGCTGGCCACATCGTTGGCGCGGTGAACATTCCCCAGGACAAACTGGCTGCGCGCATCGGCGAGCTGGAAAAACACAAGGCCAAGACCATCATTCTGGTCGACGCCCTGGGCCAGACCGCTGGCACCCACGCCCGCGAACTGATGAAATCGGGCTTCACCGCCGCCAAGCTGTCCGGCGGGATTTCCAGCTGGAAAGGCGACAACCTGCCGCTGGTGAAGTGATATGAGCGAAGTCATCGTCTACTCCAGCGATTACTGCCCTTATTGCGTGCGAGCCAAGCAATTGCTCGTGAACAAAGGTGTGGCCTTCAAAGAGATCAAGGTCGATGGCAAGCCGCAGATTCGTGCTGCCATGAGCCAGAAGGCCGGACGCACCTCCGTGCCGCAGATCTGGATCGGCGACAAGCACATCGGCGGTTGTGATGATTTGTATGCCCTGGAGCGCGCCGGCAAGCTCGACGCGCTGCTCAAGGCCTGAACGGCTGCACCCACGTACAGCAATCCCTAAAAGACCCAAGATCAGAAAGGATCTGAGATGACTGACCAACAGAACACTGCAGCCAGCGAAGAAGAAACCGCACCGCAATTCTCCTTGCAGCGCATCTACGTACGCGATCTGTCCTTCGAAGCCCCGAAAAGCCCGGCGATCTTTCGCCAGCAGTGGGACCCGACCGTCGGTCTGGATCTGAACACCCGTCAGAAAGAGCTGGAAGGCGATTTCTACGAAGTTGTGCTGACCCTGTCCGTGACCGTGAAAAACGGTGACGAAGTAGCCTTCATCGCTGAAGTGCAACAGGCCGGTATCTTCCTGATCAAGAACCTGGACGCGGCTTCGATGAGCCACACCCTGGGTGCTTTCTGCCCGAACATCCTGTTCCCGTACGCTCGCGAAACCCTGGACAGCCTGGTAACCCGTGGTTCGTTCCCGGCCCTCATGCTGGCACCGGTGAACTTCGACGCCCTGTACGCGCAAGAGCTGCAGCGCATGCAGGAAGCCGGCGAGACCCCGACCGTTCAATAAGCGGTTCAGCTGTACCCCTGTGGGAGCGAGCCTGCTCGCGAAGGCAGTTTGTCAGTGACATCAATGTTGCTGACAGACCGTAATCGCGAGCAGGCTCGCTCCCACAGTTGTTTTGGGTGTTTATTTGAAGCCGTTCTGCCGCCACGCTTCGTACACGGCCACCGCCACGGTGTTGGACAGGTTCAGGCTGCGGCAGCCTTCGCGCATCGGCAGGCGCAGACGCTGTTCCGCCGGCAGGGCGTCCAGCACCTCTGGCGGCAGGCCACGGCTTTCCGGGCCGAAGATGAACGCATCGCCCGTGACGAACGCAGCATCGTGAAACGGTCGCGAACCCTTGGTGGTAAAGGCGAACAACCGTGGGTTGCCCAGGCTTTCAAGGCAACTGGCGAGGTCGGCGTGGCGCTGCAATGTGGCATATTCGTGGTAGTCGAGACCGGCCCGGCGCAAGCGCTTGTCGTCCATCTCGAAACCCAGCGGTTCGATCAAATGCAGGTGGCAGCCGCTGTTGGCGCACAGCCTGATAACGTTGCCGGTATTCGGCGGAATTTCTGGTTGAAAAAGGATGACGTGAAACATGCACGGCTCCGAAGGTAAAGATGACGCGCATTCTACGCCGCAAGCGGACCCGCGTTCGAAACTATTCCCGCGGGTGATCGGTTCGCTGGCGATTGTCGGTCTGATGATCGGTTTGATGATCGGCCGCCTGACCACACCGGACCCGAGCGTGCTGCAGCAGGTTGAAGTGACGGATGACGGCCTGGTGGTCTGGTTCGACAACGAACCGAAGCTGCATGGCGAAATCATTGATGGCACCGTGGCCCTGTTGTTTCAGGCCGAAGGCCGCGCGCAGAAAGGCCAGCTCAAGCTCAACGGCAAGGACGTCAACTGGCGAACACGGATGAGTGATGGCGGGTTGTTGCTGACGGTGCTGGCGGCGCGGCCGCTGCAGGGGGACTGGGCCGGCAGCCAGGTCGATGACCGCTGGCGGCTGGAGATCCATCTCCGGGAGCAATAAAAGCGGGAATCCCCGGCCTGCCTGTACCAAGGTTCCCAAAACGGGCGGCTCGCCGCCGAGGCGGTTGAGCCGGAGTAAAGAAGGAACCCCTGACCTGCCTGTATCAGAGGCCCCAAAACGGGGTGGACTTCGCCTGCAGCGTCGGTCCGGTGTAAAGAGGGAACCCCCAGCCTGCCTGTACCAAGGATCCCAAAAGGGTGGGTTCGCCGCGATGCGGTTTGAACCCGGTGTTAAAGAGGGGAATCCCCGGCCTGCCTGTACCAAGGTCCCCGAAACGGGTGGTGAATCGAATCACCTGTAAGAGGTATTGCAGGGCGCGTGCCAGGTTTTAATTGGTTGAAACAAAAAAGTTGATCAGAAACGCGAAAGCCCCGTAAAACGGGGCTTTCGCCTATTTGAAGTGTCGAAGTTTTTTTGCGCTAGAGCTGAGTTCCGCTTGGCACGTGGTGCGCGATTGCAGGTCAATGTGCATTGCGGTGGTGCACACGCAAAAAAGATCGCAGCCTTCGGCAGCTCCTACAGGGATATGCGTTCTGTACAGGAGCTGCCGGAGACTGCGATCTTTTCGCGGACGACTAGAGTGCCGAGTTAACCCTCATCCCCCTCATCGTCATCCCCACCATCCACTTTCATCCCCAATTCCTTGATCTTGCGCGTCAGGGTGTTGCGACCCCAGCCGAGCAATACCGCGGCATCACGACGCCGGCCGGCTGTGTGCTTCAGCGCAGTCTCGATCATGATCCGTTCAAACGCCGGCACCGCGCTGTCGAGCAAGCTCGACTGGCCACGGGCCAAGGCCTGATCGGCCCACTGGCGCAGCGCCTGCTCCCAGTTGGTTACCGGCGCCGAATCCTGCGGCAGGCTCAACAACTCTGGCGGCAGGTCGCTGATGTGCACTTCGCGGCCGGACGCCATCACGGTGATCCAGCGGCAGGTGTTCTCCAGCTGCCGCACGTTGCCCGGCCATGGCAGGTTCTTCAGGTATTCCTCGGTCTCGCTTTTCAGCAGCTTCGGCTCCACCGCCAGTTCTTGTGCCGCGCGGCTGAGGAAGTGCTTGGCCAGAGTCGGGATGTCTTCGCGACGATCCGACAGGCGCGGGATGTGGATGCGGATCACGTTGAGGCGGTGGAACAAGTCCTCACGGAATTTCCCGGCGTGCACCAGGGTTTCCAGATTCTGGTGGGTGGCGGCGATGATCCGCACGTCAACCTTGACCGGCACGTGCCCGCCAACGCGGTAGAACTCGCCGTCGGCCAGCACCCGCAGCAGCCGGGTTTGTGTATCTGCCGGCATGTCGCCGATTTCATCGAGGAACAGCGTGCCGCCGTCCGCCTGTTCGAAGCGCCCACGACGCAGGTTGGCTGCGCCGGTGAACGCGCCTTTCTCGTGGCCGAACAGCTCGGATTCCATCAGGTCTTTCGGGATCGCCGCCATGTTCAGCGCAATGAACGGCGAGGCCGCGCGCGGGCTGTGGCGGTGCAGGGCGTGGGCCACCAGCTCTTTACCGGTACCGGATTCGCCGTTGATCAGCACCGTGATATTGGAGTGGCTCAGGCGGCCGATGGCACGAAACACTTCCTGCATCGCCGGCGCTTCGCCGATGATTTCCGGGGTGCGGGTCAGCGCCGGTACCACTTCCAGGCCTTGCTGTTCCTGCGCATGTTGATTGGCGCGTTTGACCAGCGATACCGCCTCGTCCACGTCAAACGGCTTGGGCAGGTATTCGAACGCGCCGCCCTGATACGAGGCCACCGCGCTGTCCAAGTCGGAGTGAGCGGTCATGATGATGACCGGCAACCGTGGGTGCTGTTCGCGAATCCGCGCCAGCAGGTCGAGGCCACTGGCACCCGGCATGCGGATGTCGGAAATGATCACATCAGGCTGCTGACGGGCCAGACGACTCATCACACCATCGGCGCTGTCGAAGCTCTGCGTGGTCATGCCTTCCTGCTGCAAGGCTTTTTCCAGAACCCAACGGATTGAACGGTCGTCATCGACGATCCACACGGTTTCACTACGGCTCATGTCGATGTGGCTCCTTGTTCCAGTGGCAGAAAGATCGAGAACGTGGTGTGGCCTGGATGGCTGTCACACTCGATCAGGCCCTGGTGCTGGCTGATGATGTTCTGGGTAATGGCCAGGCCCAGCCCGGTACCGTCCGGGCGGCCGCTGACCATGGGAAAGAAGATGGTTTCCTGCAGTTCCGCCGGTATCCCGGGGCCGTTGTCGATGATCTCGATCTTGGTCACCAGGCGATGGCGGACGTGGCCGATGGTGAACTGGCGCATGGTCCGGGTGCGCAGGCTGATGCGGCCCAGACGCAACTCGTTCTGGCTGCTGATTGCCTGCATCGCGTTGCGCACGATGTTCAGCACGGCTTGAATCATTTGTTCGCGGTCGATCAACACGTCGGGAATGCTGGGGTCGTAATCGCGCACCAAGGTGATGCAGCCCTGACTTTCCGCTTCGACCAGTTGGCAGACGCGCTCGAGCACTTCATGGACGTTGCACAGGGCCAGCGACGGCAACTTGTTCGAGCCGAGCATGCGGTCGACCAGATTACGCAGACGGTCGGCCTCTTCGATGATCACGTTGGTGTAGTCGCGCAGGCTGTCTTCCGGCAGCTCACGGGCCAGCAATTGCGCGGCGCCACGGATGCCGCCCAGCGGATTCTTGATCTCGTGAGCGAGACCGCGCACCAGCATCTTGCTGGTTTCCTGCTTGGACAGCTGCGCCTCTTCCTTGGTGATCCGCAGCAGCCGGTCACGCGGGTGCACTTCCAGCAGGAGCATGGTCGCGCCGTTGCTTAGGATCGGCGTCACCGCGTAATCCACGGTCAGGGTCTGGCCGGTGAGGGCGGTGAGCATCGCTTCGCGCTTGGTGAACGGGTGCGCCTGTTCGACCGCCTGGCGCAGCGAGTTGAGCGCCTCGGTGGATTCGGTGAACAGCTCGCTGATGAACTGCCCATGGCTGCGCTGACCGCTGATGGCCAGCAGCATCTCGGCCGCCGGGTTCATGTACTCAAGGCGCAGTTCGGCGTCGAGCAGGATGGTGGCGGTGGTCAGGTTGTCGAGCAGCAAACGGTGGATTGCGTCGCTTATGGTCATCTGGACCCCTTTTGGAGCAAGGCGTGCGCGAGAACTAAGCGCTGATGCGAGGAAAATGCAAAAACCAAACCAAGGCTCCGAAAAGAAGCGCTCAACCCCTGAAACAGGCGTTTGACGCTCGTTTGCGTGGCGTCGTGTCGGGGCTGGCGGGTACTTTCGAACCAAAATGGGTTGGAATGTGGGTACGGTGCAGTCTAGTGCACCAATATAGTGCGCAAATCTGAACGGCGTTAGAAGAAACGCAGGAAGGGATTTTTTTCTTCGGCGGGTTTGTCTTTCAGCGGACATTCCGGGCGTACGCCATAGTCTTCGCTGACGCAGGGTTTGACCTGGCGTTTCTGCGCCAGCGAAATGCGCAGCATGTGGAATGGCTGGTTGGCGGTGCGTTCGACGGTGCGGCCCTGTTCATCGAGGATTTCCACCGACAGGTTGTGGCTGCCCCGGTCGATGTTGCTCAGCGGGAACACCGGGCTCAGGCCCGGCTCGCCCGTGGCCTGGCCGTCCAGCAGCAGGCGATAGCGATGGCCGGGTTGCAGGCCCGGTTCGCTGGTGACACTGACGATCACCTCGCCCGCGCTGCTGCGCAGGGTCGCGTCCGGTTCAGGAATCAGAATGCGCAGCATGTCGTAATGGAACAGAGGGGGTTCCGGGGATTTTTGTGCGGCGCTGATCGGCGCCGCAGCCGTGGGGGTGGCCGACATGCGATTGCTGGTCGCGATGGGCACGCGCTTGGCGTTGCCGCGCGGCTGATCGGTGTAGACGCGATTGCCCTGCGCATCGACGTAGGTGAAGACCTCCGCCGAAATCGGCAGGGCGAGCAGGCACAGGATCAGCCAGACACCTCTCATGGCTTGTGTACACGCTGCACGGTAAACACCACGGACGGGCTCTGCTGAATGATCGCCTGACCATCGATCACCTGCACCGCGAGGCGATGCTCGCCACGGTCGACATTCACCAGCTGCAGGATCGGCACGTTGCTGGGCTGGCCGTAAGGTTCATCGTCGAGGATCAGTCTTAATTGGTGCGGCGCCTGCAAACGCGGCTTGATCAGCACGTTGACGGTGAAGGTGCCGTTGTTGGCGCGCAGGGCTTCTTCGCTGGGCAGGCCATTCAGCTCAAGTATCTCGTAGGCGTTGCGTGCAGGTGGACGATTGTCAGTGCTGGTGGGCGCGGGTGCGCTCGGCGCCTGCGGCTCGACGCGGTTCAGCGGTGGCAACTCGACAGGCTGCGCCTTGATGCCGTCTGGCGCGTGATCGCTGTAGACCGTGTTGCCATTGGCGTCGGTGTACTTGTAGATCTGCGCGGCGGCGGGCAGGGCGATCAGCAGCAGGATGTAGAGAAAGGTGCGACCCATGAAAGCGACCGGGAAAGAAAGCGATGGGGTGCAGCATAGGTCAGGGTGGGCGACAGGCCCAAGCCGTTAACAAATGGAATTGAAAAGCCAGGTCAAAAGATCGCAGCCTTCGGCAGCCCCTGCACCGATCCTGGTAGGAGCTGCCGAAGGCTGCGATCTTTTGATCTTCAATAAAAAAAGCCTCCCGAAGGAGGCCTTTTTTGTCACGCCGCGTAGCGCGGCGCTACCGGATCAGCAGCTGTAGTACAGCTCATATTCCAGTGGGTGCACGAAGGTGCGGACCTTGATTTCTTCTTCGGATTTCAGCGCGATGTAGGCGTCGATGAAGTCGTCGGAGAACACGCCGCCCTTGGTCAGGAACGCACGGCCCTTGTCCAGCTCTTCCAGGGCTTCTTTCAGGCTGCCGCAAACTTGTGGGATCTCTTTCGCCTCTTCAGGCGGCAGGTCGTACAGGTTTTTGTCAGCGGCATCGCCTGGGTGGATCTTGTTCTGGATACCGTCCAGGCCGGCCATCAGCAGAGCTGCGAACGCCAGGTACGGGTTGGCAGCCGGATCCGGGAAACGTGCTTCGATACGACGGCCGCGTGGGCTGTTGACGTAAGGAATACGGATCGAGGCGGAACGGTTGCGAGCCGAGTAGGCCAGCATTACCGGAGCTTCGAAACCTGGCACCAGACGCTTGTAGGAGTTGGTGGCCGGGTTGGTGAAGCCGTTCAGGGCCTTACCGTGCTTGATGATACCGCCGATGAAGTACAGGGCGGTTTCGGACAGGCCGGCATAGCCTTCGCCAGCGAAGGTGTTCTTGCCGTCTTTGGCGATGGACATGTGGACGTGCATGCCCGAGCCGTTGTCGCCGTACAGTGGCTTCGGCATGAAGGTCGCGGTGCGGCCGTAAGCGTCAGCAACGTTGTGTACAACGTATTTCAGAGTCTGAACTTCGTCAGCTTTCTTCACCAGGGTGTTGAACTTGACACCAATTTCGTTCTGACCGGCAGTCGCCACTTCGTGGTGGTGAACTTCAACGGTCTGACCCATCTCTTCCAGTGCGTTGCACATGGCAGTACGGATTTCGTGGTCGTGGTCGAACGGCGGAACCGGGAAGTAGCCGCCTTTGATACCAGGACGGTGGCCTTTGTTGCCGCCTTCGATGTCCTGGTCGGACATCCACGAACCTTGTTCGGAGTAGATCTTGAACATCGAGCCGGAGATGTCCGACTTGAACTTCACTTCGTCGAAGATGAAGAATTCTGGTTCCGGACCGGCGAAGACGGTGTCACCGATACCGGTGGTCTTCAGGTATTCCTCGGCGCGGTGAGCGATGGCGCGCGGGTCGCGATCGTAACCTTGCATGGTCGACGGTTCGATGATGTCGCAGACCAGAATCAGGGTCGCGTCTTCGGTGAACGGGTCGAGCACGGCAGTATCGTCGTCCGGCAGCAGGATCATGTCGGAGGCTTCGATGCCTTTCCAGCCAGCGATGGAGGAACCGTCGAACATCTTGCCGACTTCGAAGAAGTCGTCTTCCAGCGCATCGCGAGCCGGCATGGTCACGTGGTGCTGAGTGCCTTTGGTGTCCGTGAAGCGCAGATCAATCCACTTGACGTCATGATCTTTGATGAGTTGAACCGACTTCGACATAGTGTCCTCCGGGTGGCTTAGGGCTTGGTAGTGGATGCCCTTAATATGGGTGATGCCGGCGCAGATACTCTGCCAAGGCAACCTGCCTCACAAGGGAGCAAATTGCATGCCAGTGCCCCACCATGGGTTTTTTGCCCCAAATTCACGCTTGCGACGGTGCAAAGCGCAATAAAGGGGAAAATCTCGCCCCTTAATGTAGCGTGTAAATCTGAAAGTGACCCGTTTTGGTGCGTGTGAAACCTTCTGCATATTAACTGGTTAAACCTTGAGCAATTTCCGCTATAATCCGCGCCCCCCTTTTTCGGCTGGCCCTGCGCGCGCTGTTTTCATGAAACTAATCGTAAAAGTCTTCCCCGAGATCACCATCAAAAGCCGCCCTGTCCGGATGCGTTTCATCCGCCAGCTGGCCAAGAACATCCGCGCCGTGCTCCGCGATCTGGACCCGGCCGTGGTGGTGAACGGTGTGTGGGACAATCTCGAGCTGGAAACCCGCGTTACCGACCCCAAAGCCTTGAAAGAGATGGGCGAACGCCTCACCTGTACGCCTGGCGTCGCGCACTTTTTGCAGATCGCCGAGTACCCGTTGGGCGACTTCGACGACATCACCGAGAAGTGCAAACAGCACTACGGCGATGTGCTGGCCGGGAAGATTTTCTCGGTGCGCTGCAAACGTGCAGGCAAGCACCCGTTCAGCTCGATGGACGTCGAGAAATACGTCGGCAGCAAGCTTCGTCGCGAGTGCGGTGCGGCCGGAATCGACCTCAAGGCGCCGGAAATCGAAGTCCGAATCGAAGTTCGCGACCAACGGTTGTTTGTCATCCACAGCCAGCACAACGGCATCGGCGGCTATCCGCTCGGCGCCCTGGAGCAGACGCTGGTACTGATGTCTGGCGGCTTCGATTCGACGGTTGCCGCCTACCAGATCATGCGCCGCGGCCTGATGGCGCATTTCTGCTTCTTCAATCTGGGCGGTCGTGCCCACGAATTGGGCGTGATGGAAGTCGCGCATTTCATCTGGAAGAAGTACGGCAGCTCGCAACGCGTGCTATTTGTCAGTGTTCCGTTCGAAGAAGTGTTGGGTGAAATTCTCGGCAAAGTCGATAACAGTCATATGGGCGTCGTATTGAAGCGTATGATGTTGCGCGCGTCCTCCGCCATCGCCGACCGCCTGCACATCGACGCCCTGGTAACCGGTGAAGCGATCTCCCAGGTGTCGAGCCAGACCTTGCCGAACCTGTCGGTGATCGACTGCGTGACTGACAAGCTGGTCCTGCGTCCACTGATCGTCGCGCACAAGCAGGACATCATCGACACGGCCAACGAGATCGGCACCGCCGATTTCGCAAAGCACATGCCGGAATACTGCGGGGTCATCTCGGTCAATCCGAAGACCGCCGCCAAACGCCACCGCGTTGAGCACGAAGAGAAAGAATTCGACATGGCGGTCCTCGAGCGTGCGCTCGAAAACGCCAAACTGGTGCCGATCGATCGGGTGATCGACGAATTGGGCCAGGACTTGCAGATTGAAGAAGTCGGCGAAGCGCTGGCCGGTCAGATCGTCATCGACATCCGTCATCCGGATGCGGCCGAGGATGACCCGCTGGAACTCGCCGGCATAGAAGTACAGACGATGCCGTTCTACGCAGTGAACGCTCGTTTCAAGGAGCTGGATCCGACTCGCCAGTACCTGCTGTATTGCGACAAAGGCGTGATGAGTCGCCTGCATGCTCACCATTTGCTCAGTGAGGGGCATGCCAATGTGCGCGTTTATCGACCGAGCTAAGTGCCCGGGGCTGTTTGCCTGTGGCCTGCGTCACCGGCCCCCCGACACCGCCGTCAAGCTGTAACGGCCATGCCGGACACTACTGTTAATCGCTGCCAAGACTTGTCAGCAAACCGAATCCTCTGATCGAGATACACAAGTGATCGAAAATCTACGTAACATCGCCATCATTGCCCACGTTGACCATGGTAAGACCACCCTGGTAGACAAACTCCTGCGTCAATCCGGCACCCTGGAGCGCAACGAGCTCAACGACGAGCGCGTGATGGACTCCAACGACCAGGAAAAAGAGCGCGGTATTACCATTCTGGCGAAAAACACCGCCATCAACTGGAACGGCTACCACATCAACATCGTGGACACCCCGGGCCACGCCGACTTCGGCGGCGAAGTAGAACGCGTAATGTCGATGGTTGACTCCGTTCTGCTGCTGGTTGACGCTCAAGACGGCCCTATGCCGCAAACCCGTTTCGTGACCAAGAAGGCTTTCGAAGCCGGCCTGCGTCCAATCGTGGTGATCAACAAGGTTGACCGTCCAGGCGCGCGTCCGGACTGGGTTCTGGACCAGATCTTCGACCTGTTCGACAACCTCGGTGCGACCGAAGAACAACTGGACTTCCAGGTTGTTTACGCCTCGGCCCTGAACGGCATCGCCGGTCTGGATCACACCGCCATGGCTGAAGACATGACCCCGCTGTACCAAGCGGTAGTCGATCACGTTCCGCCTCCGGCCGTTGACCGTGACGGTCCGTTCCAGATGCAGATCTCCGCTCTGGACTACAACAGCTTCCTGGGTGTTATCGGTGTTGGCCGTATCGCTCGTGGTCGCGTCAAGCCGAACACCCCGGTTGTCGCTATCAGCGCCGACGGCAAGCGCCGCAACGGTCGTATCCTGAAGCTGATGGGTCACCACGGTCTGCACCGCGTTGACGTTGAAGAAGCAGCGGCAGGCGACATCGTCTGCATCAGCGGCTTCGACGAGCTGTTCATCTCCGACACTCTGTGCGATATCAACACCGTCGAGGCGATGAAGCCGCTGACCGTTGACGAGCCAACCGTTTCCATGACCTTCCAGGTAAACGACTCGCCATTCTGCGGTAAAGAAGGCAAGTTCGTGACTTCCCGTAACATCAAGGATCGTCTGGACAAAGAGCTGCTGTACAACGTTGCACTGCGCGTTGAAGAAGGCGACTCGGCTGACAAGTTCAAGGTTTCCGGCCGTGGTGAGCTGCACCTCTCGGTACTGATCGAAACCATGCGTCGCGAAGGCTTCGAGCTGGCCCTGGGCCGTCCTGAAGTGATCATCCGTGAAGTTGACGGCGTGAAGCAGGAACCGTTCGAAAACGTAACCATCGACATCCCTGAAGAATCGCAGGGCAAGGTCATGGAAGAGATGGGTCTGCGTAAGGGCGACCTGAGCAACATGGTGCCGGATGGCAAG
This sequence comes from Pseudomonas sp. 86_A, assembly GCF_017491705.1. Classification (NCBI taxonomy): domain Bacteria; kingdom Pseudomonadati; phylum Pseudomonadota; class Gammaproteobacteria; order Pseudomonadales; family Pseudomonadaceae; genus Pseudomonas; species Pseudomonas sp. 86_A. Next base: position 248,283 of record NZ_JAFGYS010000012.1, read on the forward strand.
GGCCGTGTTCGTCTGGAATACAACATCCCTGCTCGCGGTCTGATCGGTTTCCGTAACCAGTTCCTGACCCTGACCAACGGTGCTGGCATCCTGACCTCGATCTTCGACCGTTACGCTCCAGTGAAGTCGGGCCACATGTCCGGCCGTCAGAACGGCGTTCTGGTTTCGGTTGAAACCGGCAAGGCACTGACCTACTCGCTGGAAACCCTGCAGGCTCGTGGCAAGCTGTTCGTAGAACACGGCCAGGAGATCTACAACGGTCAAATCGTTGGTCAGAACAGCCGCGACAACGACCTGGGTGTGAACCCAACCAAAGGCAAGAAGCTCGACAACATGCGTGCTTCGGGTAAAGACGAAACCATCGCTCTGGTACCACCTGTTCGCTTCACTCTGGAACAGGCTCTGGAATACATCCAGGAAGACGAGCTGTGCGAAGTCACGCCTAAGTCCATCCGTCTTCGCAAGAAGATCCTGGACGAAAGCGAGCGTACCCGCGCTGCCAAGAAAGCCAAGGCGTAATTTAGCCCTGGAATAAAAAACGCCCCCGGTCGCGAGACCGGGGGCGTTTTTGTTTGTCTGCGATTCAAGGCAAAAAAAGATCGCAGCCTTCGGCAGCTCCTACAGGGATACGCATTCCCCTGTAGGAGCTGCCGAAGGCTGCGATCTTTTGATCTTCAGAACTTCTCGATCGACCGTGAATTCTGCACGCGCTCGACTTCTTTCGGCTTGTACGCGCAGTATCCCGGACGCGGGCCGATCTTCGGGTGATTGCGGCAGGTGTCCGGGCGCTTGTCATAAATGGTGCACAGGCGGCTCTTACGATCCAGGTAGTAGCAATCGTTGTTGCTCATGCGCTGCAGGGTGAAGATCCCCGACTTCTGGTTGAAACGCTCGACCAGCCCTTCCTTTTGCAGGCGCTTGGCGATGTTCTTCGGCGGATCGCCCAGCTCGAACTCGTCGACCACACCGATGCGCACCAGGTCCTTGATCTTGACCTCGACCGGCAGGGTGCAGCAGCTGGAGACACAAGAGCCGCACATCGGGGCCGAATATTTGGCCCACGTATCGAGACGGTCGATCTCGGCGGCGGCAATCAGGTTGGGCTTCATCATCGGGAATTACCAGGCGTGTGCATCAGGGCGCGCGATCATACCGGGACTGGTGGATTTTTGAACAACCTTTCGCCAGATTTTTCCAAATGCCGTGGAATTGGCCGTCAGTACGGCACGCCCCCTGCATTCATTAGCCCACTCGCCAAGGTAATGCCGGGCTATCTCACCGTCTTCGGAAAAACTGCAGAACCTGCGCCTCTACCGTCGGTCAGACCGTCTAGGCTCAGACAATTCCACGCTCGCTCGAGGTCCTATCGATGACTCAAGAACCACTAGTTCGCGAAGCAGAGGTGGCCGCATTCCGCGATGCCGTCCTGACCAAGCTCACCTATGCAGTGGGCAAAGACCCGGATCACGCCTTCGACCATGACTGGTTCGAAGCCATTGCCCTGGCGGCGCGCGACCACATGGTCGAACACTGGATGGACCACACCCGGCAGATTTACCGCAAAGGCCAGAAGCGGGTGTATTACCTCTCGCTGGAATTTCTCATTGGCCGCTTGCTCTACGACAGTCTGAGCAACCTGGGCTTGCTTGACGTCGCCCGGGAGGCGCTGACTGAACTCGGCGTCGATCTGGAGCGCATTCGCCTGCTGGAGCCGGATGCGGCGCTGGGCAACGGCGGCCTCGGGCGTCTGGCGGCGTGCTTCATGGAAAGCATGTCGACCCTCGGCATCGCCGGGCATGGCTACGGCATTCGCTACGAGCACGGCTTGTTCCGTCAGGCCATCGTCGATGGCTGGCAGCAGGAACAGACCGAGCACTGGCTGGATTTCGGTAACCCGTGGGAGTTCGAGCGGCCGGAAGTGGTGTACAGCATCGGCTTCGGCGGCAGTGTCGAAACGGTCACTGATGCCAGCGGCAAGACCAAACAGGTCTGGTCGCCCGCAGAAACCGTGCGCGCGATTGCCTACGACACGCCAGTGGTCGGCTGGCGCGGGGCGAGCGTCAACACCTTGCGCCTGTGGCGTGCCCGAGCCATGGAAGATCTGCACCTGGAGCGCTTCAACGCCGGTGACCACCTGGGTGCCGTCGCCGAAGTCGCCCGGGCCGAAAGTATTTCCCGCGTGCTTTACCCGGCCGACAGCACCGAAGCCGGCCAGGAGCTGCGTCTGCGTCAGGAATACTTCTTCGTCGCGGCTTCGCTGCAAGACTTGCTGCGTCGCCATCGCAACATGCACACCTCGGTGCTGACCTTGGGCGATCACGCGGCGATTCAGCTCAACGACACCCACCCCTCGATTGCCGTCGCCGAACTGATGCGGCAACTGGTCGACGTCTACGACGTGGCCTGGGACGCAGCGTGGCAGGTCACCGTCGACACCCTGTCGTACACCAACCACACGCTGCTGCCCGAAGCGCTGGAAACCTGGCCGGTCGGCCTGATGGAACGCATGTTGCCGCGGCACATGCAGATCATCTACCTGATCAACGCGCAGCACATCGATTCGCTGCGGGCCAAGGGCATTCACGATTTCGACGTGCTGCGCGCGGTGTCGCTGATCGAAGAAGACAACGGTCGCCGGGTGCGCATGGGCAACCTCGCCTTCCTCGGTTCGCATAGCGTCAACGGCGTGTCCGGACTCCACACGCAGTTGATGCGCAAGACCGTGTTCGCCGAACTGCACAAGCTCTACCCGGAGCGGATCAACAACAAAACCAACGGCATCACCTTCCGCCGCTGGTTGTTCCAGGCCAACTCCGAACTGACCTCGATGCTGGTCGATGCCCTCGGCCCGGAGGTGCTGGATAATCCTGAAGAACGTTTGCTCGATCTCGAACCGTTCGCCGAGAAAGCCGCGTTCCGCAAAGCCTTCGCCGAGCAGCGCCTGCACAGCAAAAAGGCCTTGGCCTATCTGATTCACGAGCGGTTGGGGATCGCGGTCAATCCGGCGGCGATGTTCGACGTGCAAGTCAAACGGATCCACGAATACAAGCGCCAGTTGCTCAACCTGATGCACACCGTAGCGCTGTATCAGGCGATCCGTGCCGAGCCCGAAGTGGACTGGGTGCCACGGGTGAAAATTTTCGCCGGTAAAGCGGCAGCGAGTTATCACCAGGCCAAGCTGATCATCAAGCTGACCAACGACATCGCCCGGGTGGTGAATAACGACCCGACCGTGCGTGGCTTGCTGAAAGTGGTGTTCCTGCCCAACTACAACGTCAGTCTGGCCGAGAGCATTATTCCGGCGGCGGACTTGTCCGAGCAGATTTCCACTGCCGGTTTCGAAGCCTCGGGCACCAGCAACATGAAGTTCGGCCTCAATGGCGCACTGACCATCGGCACCCTCGACGGCGCCAACGTGGAAATGTGCGAACGCATCGGCGCCGAGCACATGTTCATCTTCGGCCTGAGTGCGCAGCAGGTCGAAGCGCGCAAGCAGAACCACGAGTTCAGCGCCGCGCCGGACATCGCCGCGTCTCATCGTTTGAGCGACGTGCTGCAAGCGATCCGCAGCGGTGTGTTCTCGCCGGATGATACGTCGCGCTACACCGGCCTGATCGATTCGCTGGTGGACTACGACCGCTTCCTGGTCTGCGCCGACTTCGACTCCTACTGGGAAGCGCAAAAACGCGTCGACGCGCACTGGCACGATTCCAACAACTGGTGGCGCTCGGCAGTGCTCAACACGGCGCGGATGGGCTGGTTCTCGTCCGACCGGACCATTCGCGAGTACGCCACTGATATCTGGAAGGCACTGGAGTAAGTTTCCGCTCGGCTCGATATAATCGACGCGCCGCAAAAGATCGCAGCCTGCGGCAGCTCCTACTCAGGTGTTCACATAACCCTGTAGGCGCTGCCGCAGGCTGCGATCTTTTTGGATCAGGCTGCGCTAATCTTCCCGGATTGGCCTTTGCGCTTAGGGATATCGACCATGCAATGGATGTTCATGTTGATCGGGCTGGTGCTCGGCTGGTTGCTCGACGAGTCGTTCAGCGCCGCGTTGCTGGGTGCGCTGCTCGGGCTGGCGATCGGGCAAACGCTGCGTATTGCCCGGCTTGGCACGCAGACCGCCGAACAACAGCGTCAACTTGAACAGGCAAAGGTCGCCTTGCACGCCGTCGAGCAGCGCTTGTTTCTGCTTGAAGGTGTAGGCGGGCGCACCACACCGCCGAGTGTTGAGCCGGTTGCGGACGCCGTCGTCGAGCCGGTCACCGTCGCCGAACAAGCATCCGCCCCCACGCCTGATCTGGTCTGGGAACTGCCCCCCGAACTCGAACCGATCTCTGCCGTCGCCAGCGAAACCAGCCAGCCGCTACCGGCCGATGTCTGGCGTCTGGACGCCGTCAGCGACGAGCCCGCAGCCCCCGCACCCCTCGCCGACCCCCGTGTCCCCAACCTCATC
>NZ_JAFGYS010000122.1:0-474 GCF_017491705.1 Pseudomonas sp. 86_A
TCACATGACAGCGCATTGCGCGGCGGCTTGAATTTGCAAGGCGGGCCGCAGGCAAACAGGACACCCAAGACCGTGGTTGATTCCGCACTTCGGGAATTGCGTCCCGCCGGCCGCGAGCGGCTGATCGTCGTTGAGGACGATCCGGTGACGCGGACGATGCTGGTCGGCTATTTCAGCGACAACAATTTCGACGTGGTCGGCGCCGGCTCCTGCGCGGAATGCCGCCAGGCGCTGCGCGCGCGCACCGATCTCGTCTTCCTCGACCTGCAGCTGCCCGACGGCGACGGCTTCGAGCTCGCCAAGGAGATCCAGGCGACCAGCAACGCGGGCATCATCTTCGTGACGCGCCGTGACACCGACGTCGATCGCATCCTCGGCCTCGAGATCGCCGGGGACCACTACGTCACCAAGCCGATCAATCTGCGCGATCTGCTGGCGCGTGCTCGCAGCGTGCTGCGGCGGCGCTCGCTCGAT
>NZ_JAFGYS010000123.1:0-472 GCF_017491705.1 Pseudomonas sp. 86_A
GCCCTTTCGTTTGACGCGGCGCCGTGCGCCGCGATTTCGGCCGCGCTGTTGCCGCAGGATCACAGCACCACAAGCCCCGCACAAGCTTCGCTGGCTAGTCTGGCCGTTACGACGGGTTGGGTTCATGCGCATTTCCGCCGACCCAAAGGCATGATGCCGCCCTGTCGTACCGGTGCAAGCCCGGTATGTCCCCATTCAATCTGTTTTCAAAGGGACATCAAAGATGGCTTCCAGCCTGCTTACCAACTCCGCCGCAATGACTGCGCTCCAGACCCTCCGGAATGTCAGCGCCAGCCTGCAGACCACCGAAAACCGCATCTCCACCGGTCAGCGCGTCTCGACCGCTTCGGACAACTCGGCCTATTGGTCGATCGCGACCTCGATGCGCGCCGACAACGCCGCGCTCTCTGCCGTCTCCGACTCGCTCGGTCTGTCGGCCGCGACCGTCGACACCGAGTACACCGCTCTGAAC
>NZ_JAFGYS010000124.1:0-471 GCF_017491705.1 Pseudomonas sp. 86_A
CAACCGAGGGGCTAATCACAGCACAGCACCTACCTTGCAAATTACTCGTTCACCGAATCTTTCAAGGCCTTGCCAGGCTTGAAACTCGGGATGCGGCTGGCCGGGATGTCCATCGATTTCCCGCTCTGCGGGTTGCGCCCGGTACGGGCCGCGCGAGTCTTGACGGCGAAAGTGCCGAAGCCGACCAGGGATACGCTTTCGCCACGCTTCAGCGTGTCGGTGAGGGTATCCAGCACCGCCGCCAAGGCTCGGCCGGCGTCAGCCTTCGAGAGGCCCGCTCGATCAGCAACAGCATTGACGATATCCGATTTGGTCATGTAACCACCCTTCTGTGTTGTTTACCTGTAGAAACCCATGGATTTATTCTGCCGTAATTGCAAAGAAAAGCAAACCACAGATTTTACAAACGATTCTTAAAGCGGCAAACGCCCACATCTTGGCCAAAATGTGCTTTTTTGCTATGGTTTGACT
>NZ_JAFGYS010000125.1:0-470 GCF_017491705.1 Pseudomonas sp. 86_A
GTTGTAATACGGGCTGTTCGGATCGACCGACAGGCGGTCCGGAAATTCGTCGCTCATGATTGTCTCGCTCACAGCAGTGTTTCGATTTGATTGCGCAATCCTTCGGGCCGTGCGGTCGGCGCGTAGCGCGCGACCACCTTGCCCGCTCGGTCCACCAGGAATTTGGTGAAATTCCATTTGATGGAGGCGCCGAGAAGCCCGGATTGCTGGCGTTTCAGGTACTCATACAGAGGGTGCGCATTGGCGCCGTTGACGTCGATCTTCTCGAACAGGGGAAAGGTGACGTCGTAATTGGTCGAGCAGAACGCCTGGATCTCGCTCGCCTGGCCCGGCTCCTGCGCGCCGAACTGGTTGCAGGGAAAGCCGAGCACGGCGAAGCCGCGCGGCGACAGATCGCGATGCAGATCTTCCAGGCCGCGATATTGCGGCGTGAAGCCGCATTTGCTCGCGGTGTTGACGATCAGTAGCAC
>NZ_JAFGYS010000126.1:0-470 GCF_017491705.1 Pseudomonas sp. 86_A
TCCTTGTACTCCTCCTCGTAGAAACCGAGCCCCTTGCGGATGCTGAGCACGCGCTTGTCGTTCTCGTCGGTCTTGGCCGCGCCATAGCGCGACATCAGGTCCGCCGTGGTGCGGCCGAGCGCGTCGCCGGGCTCGATGCCGAAGATGCCCGCCATGTAGCGGTTCATCAGCACGTAGCGCAGGTCGCGGTCCTTGACGTTGATCACCGCCGGCACGGTGTCGATGACCTGCTGGAGCAGGCGCCGGCCTTCGGCAATGGCGTCTTCCGCCCGCTTCTGGTCGGTGATGTCGCGCAGCGTGCCCTCGTAGCGGACGATGTGGCCCGCTTCGTCCCGCACGCCGGTGGCGCTGTCGGAGAGCCACAGGATGTCGCCGCTGCGCTGGCGCACCTGATACTCGAACTCCCGTACCATGCCGTCGCGCGCCATCAGCCGCTGGTATTCGACGCGCGCGTCGGGATGGACGTAGAT
>NZ_JAFGYS010000127.1:0-470 GCF_017491705.1 Pseudomonas sp. 86_A
TTCCTCGATTCTCCGCTCGCAATCCGCGCCACCGAAGTGTTTCGCCGCCATGCCGAGAGCCTCGACCCCTCGGTCGATGCCGAGCGCCTGCTCAACTCGCCGCATCTCAAATTCACCGAGACGGCGGACGAGAGCAAGGCGATCATGCGCCTGTCCGGATTCCACATCATCATCGCCGCAAGCGGCATGTGCGACGCCGGCCGCATCCGCCATCATCTGAAGCGCTGGCTGTGGAACGAGCGCGCGACCGTGTTGCTCGCCGGCTTCCAGGCCAACGGCACGCTCGGCCGCTTCCTGCAGAACGGGGCCAAGGCGGTGCGGATCCAGGGCGAGGAGATCAAGGTCGCGGCCCGCATCCGCATGATCGACGAATATTCGGGCCACGCCGACGGCGCCGGCATGGCCGGCTGGATCGCGGCGCGCCGGCCGATCGCCCGCGGGCTGTTCCTGGTCCACGGCGAGGAAGGCGC
>NZ_JAFGYS010000128.1:0-470 GCF_017491705.1 Pseudomonas sp. 86_A
GTCAAGAAGAAGAGCTGAACCGTTTTTCGGGCGCGCAGCGGCGCGCCTGCATCATTGTCGAGTTTCGAAGGATAGATTTTCATGTGCGGGATTGTCGGCGCAGTTGCGCAACGTAACATCGTTCCGGTGCTGATCGAAGGGCTGCGCCGTCTCGAGTATCGCGGCTACGACTCATGCGGCGTCGCGGTACTCGACGCCGGCGCCCCCGCGCCGGGCACGCCCAAGCGCGCGCGCAGCGTCGCGCGGGTGGCCGATCTCGACGCGCAGGTGCGCGAATCGCATCTCGAAGGCGAGACGGGCATCGCGCACACGCGCTGGGCGACGCACGGCGCGCCCGTCACGCACAACGCGCATCCGATCTTCTCGTCGGACGCGCTCGCGCTCGTGCACAACGGCATCATCGAGAACTTCGAGCCGCTGCGCGAAGCGCTGCGCGCGAAGGGTTACGCATTCGTGTCGCAGACCGACAC
>NZ_JAFGYS010000129.1:0-469 GCF_017491705.1 Pseudomonas sp. 86_A
CTCCTGCACACCACCCTGCTGGATGGCGTCCAGATGGCTCTCTTCCATCAGCGTGTCGCGCTTGATGATCACCTTGCCGGAGCTGTCGCGGATGTCCTCGCAGGCCGTGCGTCCGAGGATGCGCGAGCCGAGCGAAGCCACCACGGTGCCGGCATCGACGATGGCGCGCATCTTGATGCCGAGCTTGGTGCCGCAGTCGCTCTGCGTGATGATGCAGTCCTGCGCGACGTCGACCAGACGGCGGGTCAGGTAGCCCGAGTTCGCGGTCTTCAACGCGGTGTCCGCGAGGCCCTTACGGGCACCGTGGGTCGAGTTGAAGTACTCGAGAACCGAGAGGCCTTCCTTGAAGTTCGAGATGATCGGCGTCTCGATGATCTCGCCCGACGGCTTGGCCATCAGGCCGCGCATGCCGGCGAGCTGGCGCATCTGGGCCGGCGAACCGCGGGCACCGGAGTGAGCCATCATGTAG